>NZ_JBPYDC010000197.1:0-1455 GCF_051847575.1 Psychrobacter sp. 1U2 | reverse complement strand
ATCCTGATGCGCGGCATTGGTGCTGGGCTTATATCATCGGTGACCCTGATAATACAACGAGCGCAGGCTTTGATGATGATGGAGAGCCTAACGGTACAGCAGGACGGCCGATTCTAAACGTCCTACAACACAAGTCCATCGGTAACGTCATTATTATTGTGGTGCGTTATTTTGGTGGTATTAAACTGGGTGCTGGCGGCCTGACTCGTGCTTATGCAGGCTCTGCGCAAGCGGCAGTGGATGAGATGATACTGCACCCTTACGTACCAATGACGCAAGTACAGATACTAGCGGAGTTCGCGACTGAAGCGCAATGTCGTTATATAGTAGAAAGCCTAAACGGTAGTATTGATGACGTAAATTATAGCAAGCAGGTTACATTAACCGTGACTATTGCTGAACAAGATATTGAGCGTTTAAAAGAGCGTCTGGCAATGGATGGGCGGGTGCTAGAGGATAAGTAATTACCGCTACTTTTAAGAATAAACAGCAACAAAATGTGGACACGACCTACATCAAACCAAGAGAGTTGCCATGTCAATACATAACCTAGCAGAATTAAAAACCCCGCCTATTATTAATGGTAATACTTTTAACTTTGAGCCTTTTGAGCCGCCTTTTTGGCTCAGCAATGCCCACTTACAAACCATCCTGCCTACTGTTCTTGTCAAGCACAATCCTGCCTATCGTCGCGAGCTAATACTAGACTCTCATCAAATCAGCGAGGTGGCTTATGATTTCATCGATAATAGTGAGCCACAACCCAAACACAATCAACGTTATAAAACGCCATTGATAGTCTTATTTCATGGGATGGAGGGCAGTAGTGCCAGCCATTATGCTCGAACGTTAGCCACTTATGTCGAGCATAATGGCTGGCACTTTGTGGTAGGACATTTTCGTGGCTGCGGCGGCGTACCAATGTCTAATGAGGTGGTCTATCATGCTGGTGATAGCGAAGAGACCCATCATACGCTGGAAGTACTGGCCAAGCGTTACGAAACTATCTATGCGGTGGGCGTCTCGCTGGGGGGCAACTTATTGGCGCGTTATATGGCAGATTATGGTGATGATGCCATTTGTGCAGCCGCAGCAGTGGTATCGGCGCCCCTTGATTTGGCATCAGCAACTACGGCAATGGAAAATCTGATAGGTCGCAGGCTCTACACTCCCTATTTACTAAACCCCATGCTGACCAAAGTTTTGAGTCAACGGTTAGATGTTACAGAGCTCAATAAAATTACTGCCAGCGAGCGCATTCAGGAGTTTGATGAGGCCTTTACCGCGCCGCGCTTGGGTTACCGATCGCCTTATGATTACTATCGTCAAGCCTCGGCGATGCCGCACCTATATAAAATTAGCAAACCAACCCTGATTATCACGGCTAAAGACGACCCTTTTTTAGGTATTAACGCTACGGCAGGTGATGTCTCAAATAGCGTGATATTATACGAG
>NZ_JBPYDC010000196.1:0-1455 GCF_051847575.1 Psychrobacter sp. 1U2 | reverse complement strand
AAAACTAGTGAGTAAACCGTTATGAGTATACAAGTGGACTGGCAAGCATTTACGCCCATATCCTTAGTAGGTGGTTTGATGCTAGGAGTGGCGACTGTCATCTTGCTGCTGGGTATTGGGCGTATTGCTGGCATTAGTGGCATCTTTTCAAGTTTGCTAAAACCCAAGCGCGTGGAGATGTGGCAAGTTCTATTTATTGCTGGTCTAATCATCTCGCCTTTACTCTATAGTGCGTTCAGACCTTTGCCTGACATAGAAGTCAGCACCTCTTTACCGCTGCTGATTGCAGCAGGGTTGCTAGTCGGCTTTGGTACGCGCTTAGGTTCAGGTTGCACAAGTGGTCATGGCATCTGCGGCAATGCGCGTATGTCACCGCGCTCTATAGCAGCGACAGTGACCTTTATGCTCTTTGGTATCGTGACCGTCTATATCGGTCATCATGTACTAGGGTTACTATAAATGCAAAATGGCTTAGATAGCGTATTGCATAGACGGCGTTCGATACTTTTAATAAAAGATGATAGCGAGATATAATAATGCTAAAAAATATAATTGGATTACTGGCTGGATTATTATTCGGGTTTGGGCTGCTGATATCAGGTATGACCGATCCTGTTAAAGTACAAGGCTTTTTGGACGTTTTTGGTGCTTGGGATATTTCTTTAGCCCTAGTGATGGGCGGCGGCCTAGCAGTTGCCATCGTTGGCGTACAGTTAGCCAGACGGCAAAAGAGCAGCTGGATTGGCACCGCAATTGATATGCCAAACAAAACAGTCATCACAAAAAAATTGTTAATCGGTGCGATGCTATTTGGTATCGGCTGGGGATTGGTTGGTATTTGCCCGGGGCCAGGTATTGTGCTGCTTGGCACTGGACAATGGCAGGCCTATGTATTTATTCCAGCGATGATAACAGGTATGCTTGCTTTTCAGTGGCTTGAGCCTAGGCTTAATTAACGTAAGCTTAATGAACACAGGCTTGGCTGATGACAAGATTGGTTAGTAAAAAAGAAGTCTAAAATAAAAAAAGGCTCAGTCTAAGAGAATAGACTAAGCCTTTTTTGTGTTTTAAGCTTCAGTATACAAGCGCTCGTCACTCAGATTTAAACGCTATTTTGCACTAGACGTTACTTTTGGCGTCTCATGGGCAAGTGAGATGGCCGCTTGACGCAGCTCAAACTTTTGCACTTTACCGGTACTGGTTTTTGGAATTTCGGCAAAGATAATGTATTTAGGGACTTTAAAACCGGCTAAATGTTGCTTGCAGTGCTCCATAACCGTATCGCGCTGCAAGGTGCTGTCTTCATGAATCTCGATAAATGCCACTGGCACTTCGCCCCATTTATCATGCGGGGCAGCGACTACTGCACAGCTTTGAATCGAAGGCAATTTATATAGAACGTTTTCGACTTCGATACTAGAGATATTCTCACCGCCTGAGATAATGATATCTTTG
>NZ_JBPYDC010000195.1:0-1456 GCF_051847575.1 Psychrobacter sp. 1U2 | reverse complement strand
CGATTGGCAAGCATATGCGCTATGGTATCGCTATCACAGCGTACATCATAGCCAATGACCACCACATTAGCTGATGGCACAGAGCGATAAGTTTGAGAATGAGGGTGAACTAAAAATTCTTCTTTATTGTGTTTGTTTTTTAGATTAGGATTTTTTAAATTGTGCTTTTGTATGTCATGTCTTTTTGAATAACGGTTTTTTAGAAAACGACTTTTTATTGAGTGGCTGGCTTGTGTTTTATATAGCTGTGCAAAAACTTCACCCAACGCCGCGATAAATTCAGTAGTAAAATACTGGCGTGCTCCGCGAATATCATAAGCACGAAATAGAGGGAGCTGGGCGGCAAAAGTCGGCATGACTATAAACTCCTCATATCCCTATTTATAATAAATGGCGTACTTACTTACTAAGTTCACCGCGGCTATATATATGTTACTCTGATCTAGGTTTTAACTCAGTTGTTTTAAATTTAATGACGGCCTGAATGTCCAAAGCCACCTGCACCGCGAACACTTTCATCGCTAAAATCTGTTACCACTTCAAATTCTGGGCGGGCAACGGGTACCACAATGTACTGTGCCATACGCTCAGCAGGATTAAGTACAAAGTCGTCACTACTACGATTCCAAACACTGACCATCAGCTCCCCTTGATAGTCGGCATCGATAAGACCCACTAAGTTGCCAAGTACAATACCATGCTTATGACCGAGTCCTGAGCGCGGTAGTATCATTCCGGCATAGTTAGGGTCTTGAATATAGACTGCCAAGCCTGTACCTACTAGATGCGTTGCTCCTGCCTTAATTGTCATAGGCTCATCAAGACAGGCACGCAAATCGATACCTGCTGATCCATCTGTGGCACGGGTCGGCATAGGAAAATCAGGATGCGTACCAATTTTGGAATTAAGAACTTTGACTTGTACAGCTTGCATAACACACTCACTTATAAAATTAGATTACGTAACGATTTTATATCGAACTGGCTATAGCCATTAGTAAATAGATAGCGATTATAAAGAACAACTACTCTTTGTCACGTTGTAGTTTTGGACTCAAATCTTTGCTCATACCTTGCAAAAAGTAACCACTATAATAGTAATACACTTGCCAGTCCTAAAAAGGACATAAAGCCGACGATATCGGTCACTGTGGTCAAAATAACTGAGGCAGATAGCGCCGGGTCAATGTTCATGCGCTTGAGCAGTAGTGGAATACTAATACCAGATACATTGGCAGCCGTCATATTGATGGCAATAGCAAAACCAATCACTGCACTAATCTTACCATCATGAAACCACATTTGTGCAATAATCGCCATGATAAATGCCCAAATAAGTCCATTAATTGCACCAACCCACAACTCTTTATTAAAAAGCCACCAACGGTTAGAACCACCAATTTGGCCCATGGCCATACCTCGAATTACGACAGTCAGCGTCTGAGAGCCGGCGATA
>NZ_JBPYDC010000194.1:0-1462 GCF_051847575.1 Psychrobacter sp. 1U2 | reverse complement strand
ATCGCGATGTTACGATAGTTACAAGTTGATGCAGTCACTGTTTAGTTGTCAGTCAACAATGATAAGCATGATTCTTTATCGTTACTGACTGAATTCACTACTTATAACTGCAAATAATGAAGTAGAGGAAGAGTCGGTGTATTCTGACTTATTCAACGACATATTTATCATTGGCGTTATTTTTTGACGCTACTATTTTATTTATAAATAACCATTTACTCATATAAAAGGAAGACAATAATGAGCCAACTAATTCGCTTACAAGACATCCAAGCAACTCATCGTGACCTTATTGGTGATGACTATTATGACCCAACAGGCAAAACTGCTTACGGTGTCAATGAAGAAAAAATCGGTAAGATCGATGGCGCACTAGTAGAAGATACTACTGGCCGTATTCGCTATCTAATCGTTGACGCAGGCGGCTGGTTTAGCTCAAAAGAAGTTTTAGTACCAGCGGGTTTAGCGCGTATTGTTGGTGATGATGTATTCTTTGATAGTTTAACCAAAGCACAAGCTGATGCCATGGAAGAGTATGATCATGACTATCAGTATAGCTATAAAGAGCAGTACGAAAAAGATCGTCAAGCATTTGTAGCTGACACTGTACCAGCAGAAGAGCGTATGGAAGTTGCAGACCATGCTTATGATGCACCAAACACGCTAGAACTACTAGAAGAGCGTCTGACAGTAAATAAAGATCGTATCGTTGCAGGCCTAGTAAAAGTCGGCAAGCATGTTGTGACTGAAGAGCGTAACGTGGAAGTTGATCTTGAAGAAGAGCATGCTAACATTCAACGTACTACTGTAGATCGTCCATCAGAGCGTCGCATTGGTGACGTGACTGATAACGAGACTATCGAAGTTGAACTAGAAGCTGAACGTGCTCGTGTTAACAAAGAGACTTATGTTTCAGAAGAAGTTAATGTCGGTAAGACCACTGAGCGTCACACTGAAACTATTGTAGAAACTATTCAGCGTGAAGAGCTAGATATTGACCGTGATGGTAATGTTGTTGACCGTGAAGGTAACATCGTAGACCGTGATGGTATCACTGCTGAAGATGTACGTAGCGCACGTGGTATGTAATATTCTGATCTATCGTTTATCCTAATATGATAACTGCGATTAGGTAGCGTGAATATATAGCTAAGTAATCATCCTTAGCGAATTAAGGTCAGAGTTTGTCTCTGGCCTTTTTTTATGTCTTTCCCATGAATAATAGGCTTATATATCGTTATCTAATCATACTAGTAAAATACTTGCCAATAATAAGGAACGTAATGATGAATACTAACCATGAAAAAGAGACCCATAATAAATACAGTGCAAACAAAAGCGAAAACCAACGAGCGGGCACGACACCGCCAACAGCGTCTACGGCAAAGCTAGAGGATCATGCAGGAGAGAATAAACTGGCAGCGCCGCATACTACGGATAGCAGTGCTATTAGTAACCGTCT
>NZ_JBPYDC010000193.1:0-1463 GCF_051847575.1 Psychrobacter sp. 1U2 | reverse complement strand
AAGCAGTAGGAGCCATGGTCATGACAATGGAGGCTGACCATCACGATGCCATATTGGCGCATACCAGTCATTTGCCGCACCTGCTTGCGTTTAACCTTGTTGAGCAGCTGGCAAGCCATAATGACAATTTAGATATGTTTCGCTATGCAGCAGGCGGGTTTCGGGACTTTACTCGTATTGCTGCCAGCGACCCCAAGATGTGGCATGATATATTTTTTGCCAATCAAAGCGCGATTGTGAGCGCCCTTGATGAGTACAGCGTCTATCTACAGGACATACGCCAACTTATCATTGATAAAGATTCAACCGCCCTGATGGGCCTTTTGGGCCGCGCGCAAGCCGCACGGCGACATTTTGGTCATATGTTAGCCAGCACCCCTTATACGGATACCCCTGCTATGTCAGCTTCTTACCTTATTACTCCTAGTAACACTGTCACTGGTACTATTGCTATTCCTGGTGATAAGTCTATCTCCCATCGCAGTATTATGCTTGGTAGCCTCGCAACAGGAGTGACCAACGTCACAGGTTTTTTGGAAGGAGAGGATGCGTTAGCGACGTTGCAAGCATTCCGTGATATGGGTGTGACGATAGAAGGCCCTGACAATGGTAAACTGACTATTCATGGTGTCGGAATGAACGGTCTTAAACCTAGCAAAACCCCTTTATACATGGGTAATTCTGGCACCAGTATGCGCTTGCTAGCAGGTATTTTAGCTGCACAATCATTTGATAGCGTATTGACAGGTGATACTAGCTTAAATAAGCGTCCAATGGAGCGTGTCGCAGCACCACTTCGCCAGATGGGCGCAGTCATTCAAAGCACTGGGCATAGTGGCACAGCGCCGCTCAGCATCACTGGCCGTGATAACGTCGGTAAGCCGCTCCAAGGTGTAGATTATGATATGCCGGTTGCTTCAGCACAGGTCAAGTCTTGCTTATTGTTGGCGGGGTTATGGAGCGAGGGTACAACAACCGTTATTCAACCTGAGGTTAGTCGTGACCATACCGAGCGTATGCTGTCAGCCTTTGGTTATCCTGTGACCGTCGATGGCAATCGCATTAGCGTTGAAGGTGGTGGTACGCTGACAGGCGGTGATATCGCCGTCCCTGCTGACATCTCTTCTGCGGCCTTCTTTATGGTAGCTGCTGCTATCAGTCAAGATAGTGAATTGACCTTAACGCAAGTCGGTATTAATCCTACGCGTACTGGTGTCATCGATATTTTAAAGCTGATGCAGGCAGATATTAGCTTAAGTAATGAGACCCACGTTGGTGGCGAACCAGTGGCTGATATCACCATTCGTAGTTCAAGCCTAGTCGGTATTAAAATTCCAGAGTATTTAGTCCCATTAGCGATTGACGAATTTCCTGTATTATTCGTTGCCGCTAGCTGTGCGCAAGGTCGTACGGTATTAACTGGTGCGAAAGAGTTGCGTGTTAAGGAGTCCGATCGTATCGCC
>NZ_JBPYDC010000192.1:0-1465 GCF_051847575.1 Psychrobacter sp. 1U2 | reverse complement strand
AATGTCGTAAGTTCAGATAACTTGAATAATAATAGAGAGGTTTTCACCAAGCCGCATTCTAGTTATTATCAAGATTACGATCCTAAAGCTTATTTAGCAACTAAAGCAAAATTTGAGATCATACTTTTTGGACAATCCGACTTCTTTATAAATATATTTATCGAACAACTGAAGACAGATGCAATCAAACGTAACTTTCAGGATAATTTTTATTTTCTAAGTGCTAGTTGTCAACATCCGGAGCTTGAAGAATTAGTTGATTTTTTTGAGTCTGATTTAAACAAAATTTTAAACAAGTTTGATATCGAAGAGCCACCAGAGACCTATTCTGATAGTTATATAAGTTTTGCTAGAGCAATATTAGTTATCGATACAGATGCCGCATCAGTCTATTTCGATACGGGCTTAAAAAAAGCCACAAATTTTGGCAATGAAGTAGCCCATAGATGGGAAGCAATATCTGCTATAGCTCAGCGTAGCGTTGAAGACAAACTATATAGTCCAAAGCTTGCCCATCGTTATATGCGTGTGGCAGAGCTAATTGGTGACTCTGATACAGGGCAAAACTATTGGGATGAGAGACAAATTTTTTCTACTTGCTTAAAAATATCGCCTTTAACAACGTTGGCAATAGCAAATAGATGGAAAGAGCGTGATGTTGGATGGCGTGGTATTTCAAACCTTGCTAATGGCATTCTAGATATTAAAGAGGTTAATCCGATTGTTTTATGGGCATTCACAGCATTCAGTTTTGATAGTCGCTTGGTAGGTTTTTTCGCTAAGATCGTTGCTATGACACCTGATAGGCAGAGTCAGCAGACTATGCTTGATCATGTGATTAGGGAATTAAGAGTTAAAGGCCGTACTGGTAAAGATTGGAAGACCATCGAAAATATAGCGAGTCAGTACAATTTAAGCAATAATGAATTAAATAATTTAGAAGGATTAATCAGGACTGATGAAAAAGATGATTCTAATATAGTCCCTACTGTTAAGCTTTCTAAAAAGAAAGATAATAGCGAAAAAACTCAGAACTGGCTAAAACGCTACGGTCATATAGATATTCTAACAAAAAATGGCTTTAGAGAAGCTTTTACTACTTTTAAAGACAATAGAAGGTCTAGACAGTATGATGATTATTTTTGGCAAGGCTGCTTTGAGCAGGTAAGTTCTAGAAAGTCATTAGTTGTTTTAGATATAGTTGTTAACTCAGAAGAATTGAGCTTTCATGATATTAAAGACGCTTTCGAAGCAATCCCAGAACAATGGAAAACTCGACCCGCTTTATTGAATCACTGGTCTGTCTTGATAAGTCACCTAGCTTCTAGATTTCCTATCAATTTCACACATAATAATCGTTACGAGAAAAATTTCTTGGGTTCCTTTATTATTAACGAAGCTTCTAGAGAAGCGATTCGTGTGGGAGCAACCAAAGGATTATCTGAAACTGGCTTAGTTGAAGATG
>NZ_JBPYDC010000191.1:0-1467 GCF_051847575.1 Psychrobacter sp. 1U2 | reverse complement strand
GATGCATCGTCATCTATACTGTGAGTAGATGTACCCAGTGCTGAAATAGAAGTAGTCAGAATGAGCTCCTTAAATAAGATAGCAATATGTTTTGGATTATTATCTAACAATATATGGTTCATTATCAATGATATCACCAATTATATCAAGTTATCATTATTTACATTATATAAATTGATAAATTGTATGATCATTGTTATATTGTTAGACATAGATAAGTAGTCGGTATGTCAAATATTATATACGATTCAATATCATACTTAAGTGTTATTTAAAGTTTCAAACATTCTTATAGCGAGGTTGGCATGCAAGTTCATTCTTTCTTACATAACGATACTGAAACGTACACACACGTACTCGCTGATGTTGAGCAAAAGTTATGTGCCATCATTGACCCGGTATTAGACTTTGATGCCAAATCTGGCCACACTGCCACCAGCAGCATCGATGAAGTCATTGCGTTTGTCCGCGAGCAAGGCTGGGAGCTGGTCTATGTTATCGAAACGCACGCCCACGCCGATCATATATCAGCGGCCATTCATGTCAAAGAAATGCTTGGCGGTCAGTTAGTGATAGGTCAGCATATCACTGAAGTACAAAAAACCTTTAAACAAATCTTTAACTTTGATACCCGTTTTCGTACCGATGCCAGTCAGTTTGATATCTTGATGGATGATGGTGAGATATTAGAGCTTGGGAGCATTACTATTACGGCGATGTATGTGCCAGGTCATACGCGTGCTGACATGGCCTATATCGCTGCTGATAAAGAAAATACCGTGGTGTTTGTCGGTGATACTTTGTTTGCCCCTGATGTAGGTACAGCGCGCTGTGACTTTCCAGGTGGTGATGCTAAAGCACTGTATCAGTCTATCCAAAAACTGTTGGCACTTCCTGAGGATACCATCATGTATCTATGTCACGACTATCCAAGTAAGGGTCGCAAGCATTGTCCGACTACTACAGTTGCAGCGCAAAAAATGGGTAATATCCATGTAAAAGAGGGTATTAATGAGGCAGAATTTGTGCAAATGCGCGAGCGCCGTGATGCCACTCTTGCGATGCCGCGTCTGATCATTCCAGCGGTACAAGTCAATATTGATGCTGGTCATTTACCGTCGCCAGAAGACAATGGTATTCGCTATCTAAAGGTACCGATTAACGCATTGGGATAAAGCTACTGGCTAACTTGTTTTTAAAATACTAAGTGATAAAGCTTAAGGAGTCAGAAATGAAGGCAAATGTCGGAAGTACTGAGAGAACGTTACGTATTATAGCTGGGTTGATCATTATTGGGCTGGGAGTGTATTATCAAAGCTTATGGGGTGTGCTTGGGTTAATACCTTTGCTAACAGGATTATTTCGTTTTTGCCCTTTGTACAGAATGCTTGGCATGAACACTTGCAAGCGTTAAGCTACTACTACAAGTCTCAGCATGAATAAATGAAGACATAAGAAATAAAGACC
>NZ_JBPYDC010000190.1:0-1469 GCF_051847575.1 Psychrobacter sp. 1U2 | reverse complement strand
GGATTGTTACTCGATGGTATTGGCGATACCATTCGTATCTCTTTGGCAGCAGAACCAGAAGAAGAGATCAAAATCGGTTTTGATATCTTAAAATCACTCAATATTCGTTCTAATGGTGTAAACTTCATCGCATGCCCAAGCTGCTCTCGTCAAGAGTTTGACGTGATTAAGGTAATGACTGCGTTAGAAGCTCGTTTAGAAGATGTGCGTGAGCCCATGAATCTATCGGTGATTGGTTGTAAAGTGAACGGTCCAGGAGAGGCAAAAGAGTCTGACATCGGTATCGTAGGCGCAGCTCCCAAATCCCTGGTATACCGCATGGGTGAAAAAAGTCATCTTATCGATACCAATAATCTGGTTGATGAGATTGAGAGTATGGTACGTGCTCATGCAAGCGAGCTGGAAAAGTCACGTGAAAATGAAATTATTAGAGTTAAATAGATGATGCAACTATTCATCGCCCTGAGTCTGTGAGTAGTAAATCATTAGTAAGCATCTAAGTGCTAGTAGTAACGATAATAACAATAGAGACAGTCGTTATAATATTTGAGGATATGACCGAATCATGATCAAAGCTATTAAAGGGTTTAATGACATTCTGCCAGAACAGGCAGCAAAGTGGCTACAACTAGAAGCTGTATTGGCAGATGTATTGGCTCGTTACGGTTACGAAAATATTCGCCTGCCCATCGTTGAGCAGACTGATCTATTTGCTCGTGCTATTGGCGGTGCGACTGATATCGTTGAAAAAGAGATGTATAGCTTCGCTGATAAGTCTGAACCACCAACACCTCTGACCTTGCGTCCTGAAGGTACAGCAGGGGCAGTGCGTGCAGTGCTTGAGCATAACTTGCTACGCGGTGACACGCCAAAACTTTGGTATATCGGCCCTATGTTTCGTTATGAGCGCCCGCAAAAAGGACGCTACCGTCAGTTTCATCAGATAGGGGTAGAGAGCTTTGGTAGCGCGTCGCCAGATGCTGATGCTGAGCTGATTGCAATGACCCATCTAATGTGGCAAGAGCTGGGTCTCAAAGATGAGATGCGTCTGCAATTAAACAGCTTGGGTGAAATCGATGAGCGCCGTGCTTATCGAGATGCTCTAGTTGCCTACTTAACGGACAAGCAAGATCAGCTTGATGAAGACAGTAAGCGCCGTTTGACTACCAATCCGCTACGGATTTTGGACAGTAAAGAGCCAAGTACCCAAGCACTGCTTACTCATGCACCCAAGCTTGCTGACTTCTTAGGGACAGAAAGTAAGGTCCATTTTGAACAAGTTCAAGCGTATCTGACGACGCTTGGTATAGATTATGAAATCAATCCACACTTGGTTCGCGGTCTTGATTATTATAATAAAACGGTTTTTGAGTGGGTCACTGACAAGCTGGGTAGTCAAGCAACTGTCTGTGCTGGTGGGCGTTATGATGGTCTGATTGGACAGCTAAAGTCTGTCGGGGCACGTGACG
>NZ_JBPYDC010000189.1:0-1478 GCF_051847575.1 Psychrobacter sp. 1U2 | reverse complement strand
TTCAATGATTTTTGCTAAAGATGAGGCATTACTCAAACAAATCAGCCAGCAGCAGAATTTAAATGATGAGTATGAGCTCAATTTATTTGCCTATACCGTGATGCAAAGCGCCTATGAAGAGGGCGAGGAGTGGCTTGAACAAGCACTTGCTTATATTGAAAAAAACATTGAGTTAACACTAGACTTTTTAGCAGGTCATTTGCCTGACATTAAGGTCATGCGTCCAGAGGCGTCGTATTTAATCTGGCTTGATTGCTCGGCATATGGGCAAGATGATCAAATGCTGTATGACAAGCTGCGCGATGCTAAAGTTGAGCTCAATGCGGGTATTAAATATGGCGATGAGGGGTATCTTAAAATGCGCCTTAATGTGGCGTGTCCTGAAGCGCTATTGCGAGAAGGGTTGAATCGTATTTATACGGCTTTTAGTGATGTCGTTAAGGACTCATAAAGCTGGCAAGAAATTCGTTTCATTAGCACTGTTTCTGTTTTTGCCTTTATATCTAGCTCTGTTGCTAGCCCATTTTTAAAGTAGATTAATTATCATAGATAAAAACAGCAAAAAGGCTGGGCTACCAACGTAGCCCAGCCTTTTAATTTGATTTTTTAGAAAAAGCTTAAATACAGTCACTTTCGATTAGCTACTTCTCATTTCCGTTGTTTTTAGCGTTCACAGCGTTTTCAGTATCCTCGCGCATTTGCTCCCATTCTTCATGTTGATGCATGATTGAGCCTTCAAGTGATACTGAGGTTTCCCCTACTTCCCACGGCGCATTATCAGGCAGCTCTTCGATATGAATGGTTTTTATATTGTAATCAGGCTGATAAGCGAGATCATAACGCGCAGCTTTAATGACCGAGACCATCATCATCGAGAGAATGATAATGAGCGGCGCACCAGCGATAATAGAAGCAGTCTGCAAGGTTTGCAGGTCTCCTAAGAACATTAAAATCGCGGGCAATAAACACAATGTGAATGCCCAAAAGAGACGATTCCAACGGTGCGGTTCATCATCGACTTCTCGTTGTACCACGGACGCCAAGATATAAGAGATAGAGTCAAAGGTAGTAGCAGTAAAGATAGTAGCTAAAAAGGTAAAGATAGCGATGACTACATAAGACATCGGCAAGCTATTTAAGATAGCGAAGATGGCCGCAGTGGGCGACTCATTATTTAGGACAGCCACCACATCGACAACGCCTGTCAATTGTAGATATAGACCATAGTTACCCAAGATAATCATAAACATCGCACAGCCAAGCGAGCCATAGAACATCGACCCCAAGACCATATTACGTATCGTGCGCCCTCTCGAGATTTTGGCAATGAACAGCCCGATAGTCGGTGCAAATACCAACCACCATGCCCAATAAAAAACGGTCCAATCTTGCGGAAAGGTGGTGTGTTCAAAGCCGAACTGTTGGAAGTCTTTGAAGGGTTCTATATAAGTCATCATACGCGGCATTTCGGTGAGAGA
>NZ_JBPYDC010000188.1:0-1481 GCF_051847575.1 Psychrobacter sp. 1U2 | reverse complement strand
GAATTATGAGTTATGAATTTCGTTTAGGCGTAGATGCTGGTGGTACTTTTACAGATTTTGTGTTGGCTGAAAACGGGGGTGATATACATCTATTTAAGGCCCCCTCTACCCCAGAGGACGGTACTAAAGCGATTGCTAACGGGCTGCAACAGATTTCCGAAAAATTCAATCGCCCAATTACCGAGATCATCCAAGCCTGCGACTTATGTATTAATGGTACCACCGTTGCCCTAAATGCTCTGATTCAAATGAAAGGGGTAAAAGTAGGACTACTCTGTACGGAAGGTCATGAAGACAGCATTGAGATTCGTCTGGGCCATAAAGAAGAAGGCCACCGCTACGATGCAAGCTACCCGCCAGCACCGCAAATAGCGCCGCGGGATTTGCGCTTCCCTATTCGCGGTCGAATACTTGCCGATGGGACAGAGCGTGAAGAGCTCAATGAAGACGATATTTTAGCAGCCATAGAAGAGCTAAAACGCCAAAACGTTAAAAGCGTGGCCATCTCTTTTGTATGGTCAATACGCGATACCAAACATGAGCAACGAGCAAAAGAGCTGATACAGCAGCATATGCCAGATGTATTTGTGTGCTGCGGTAGTGAGGTCTATCCGCAGATTAAAGAATATACGCGTACCTCAACGACCCTAGTTAATGCCTATCTCAGTCCGATTATGTCATCTTACGTATATAAGATAGATGATTACTTCAAACAACTTGGCGCTGATCAACCAGTACGTTACTTCCAATCTAATGGCGGGCTTGCATTGGGTGAAGTCATGAAAGAGCGTGCGGTTAACGCGATCAACTCAGGGCCTGCCTCTGCCCCGCAAGCGGGATTGTATATCGCTGAACCTTTCGGTATTAATAACGTAATTACTGTCGATATGGGTGGTACCTCGTTCGATATTACACTAGCAAAAGATGGCAAAACCAGTCTAAATCGCGATATTGACTTTTTGCGCAATCGCATTGGTGTACCTATGATTCATGTCGAAACCCTAGGTGCTGGCGGTGGCTCTATTGGTCATATCAATAACTTTGGCATGTTAGAGGTCGGACCACAAAGTGCAGGCGCGACCCCAGGACCTGCGTGTTATGGTAAAGGTGGCACACTACCGACGGTCACCGATGCAAACTTAGTATTGGGATATTTGCAGTCTGGTGCCGTACTAGGCGGGATTGTCACTTTAGATGAAGATAAAGCAAAGGCTGCTATCGATGAGCATATTGCCAAGCCTTTAGATATCGATTTACCTCATGCAGCTTATGGTATTAGTACGATTGTCAATCAAAACATGGCCAATGGTATTCGCCGTATTACTATCGAAAAAGGCTATGACCCTCGCGACTTCGCTTTAGTTTGTGCTGGCGGTGCTGCGGGTATGCATATTATCTCACTAGCAGAGGAGATGGGTATCAATACAATACTTGTACCTAAGTCAGCCTCTTGCCTATGCGCTTTTGGACAAATCATCTCT
>NZ_JBPYDC010000187.1:0-1484 GCF_051847575.1 Psychrobacter sp. 1U2 | reverse complement strand
GTTCGCACTTAAATAATATGCTTGCGACACAAGTACCTCTCAGACATATGGCTGCCCGATAAAAACTGTCTTTGCGGCTTTAATCGACAATATCTTCATTGAGATCATATTAATGAACAACATAATAAAGGACAATCAAAACGACATAATTATCGTCATTTTAATAAAATTCGTTACTCATTATAAAAGAAAAGTCCTATAAACACGATACGCATTTATAGATATCAGTGTTAAGGTAAGACTAATACGATGAGCATCTAAAGTCTAATCGTTTTATCATACCCGAAACTATAATTAATAATAGTGCTGTCGTTATCAAACTTTGATGAATATTAGGAAACAATGCTATGAGCAGTAACACGATTAATGAGACTAGTGATATAGACATGACAGCTATTGATGATAGTAAAGGTAGTAAGGATAGTGGGCAGAGCTCTCAAAGTCTAAACAACTTAGACTCTCTAAGCCACTATCTAAAATCATCCGCTGGTACTCGTCAAGGACGTTCTATACCTCCGCTTGATAAATGGCAACCAGAGCAAACGATAGATATGGATCTAGTCATCAAAGCCAATGGAGAATGGTGGCATGAAGGGGTCATGGTGACCCGGCAGTCATTGATCAGCTTGTTTGCTACCGTCTTATGGAAAGAACAAACCAACAGTACTACTGAGTATTTTTTAAAAACCCCAGTCCAAAAGTTACGTATTCAGGTCGAAGATGTCCCATTATTGATTAATGATGTAGGTATCGTGACTGAAGAGGGGGTAAGTTGGTTAGAGTTTACAACGACGACAGGTGATGTGGTGCGTTTGGATAACGAGCATCCGATTGAGCTGCGTTTATACAAACCAAGCACACCGCAAAAAGAAACTGCAAAAGAGCAAGTGCGCCCTTATATGCTTGTCCGCAATGGTTTAACGGCATTGATTGGCCGTAATACATTTTATCATCTCACAGAAATTGGTCAGTTGACAGAGCAAAACGATGAAGTGATACTGACCTTACAGAGTGGGGGACAGTCTTATCAGTTACTCATGCCTGATAATTAATTTTTACTCATTATAAACATGGATTACCGATTGGGTGCGTCAGACGTTGGTATGCTTTAAAATAAGTCTTTTATCAAACAACATGGCAATACATACATTGTGAATCAACATATAAATCTTGCTAAGCTCGCTCTACACCATGATAGTAGTACTAAGCTATGAGTACTGTTGATGCTGTTTTGCCTTCAGTGACAAATAGACTTGTTACCAACGCTAAAGACATATCGGTCAATTCAACCAACTATAAATGTGGTATGAAGGGCGAAAACGACTCAGCGCCGATTGGTCTTTTCGACTCAGGTGTGGGCGGGCTATCAGTTTATCTGCATTTAGCGCAGCAACTACCAGCCGAACACTATATCTATTATGCCGATACATTACATGTACCCTACGGCAATCGTGAGAGTCAAGATATTGAAAAACTAACGCTAG
>NZ_JBPYDC010000186.1:0-1485 GCF_051847575.1 Psychrobacter sp. 1U2 | reverse complement strand
CAATGATATTAGAGCCTTGATAAACAGGCTATGGATACTACCTGTGACTGCCACACTATCTGACGCTTGCTATCAGACATTGCAGCAGCAATTGACCGCACTTGACATCAAAATGGCTACGTCAAGTCACAGTTAAGATTGTCGATGCATATAGTTGTTTTTATATCTAAGCGTTCGTCTAAATTACCCGCTTATTTATATATTACCTATTTAAATTTATGAACTGTTTGTTATAGGAATTATGTATGTCATCCGCTTTAGCACCCGCCAAAACTCATATCGTTATTCCTGCGCGCTTTAAGAGTACACGTCTACCAGGCAAGCCTTTGTTAGATATTCATGGCAAACCTATGATTCTGTGGGTCGCTGAAAAGGCTCAAGCCGCGCATTTTGCCGATGATATGTGTATTGCAACCGATGATGAGCGTATCGCTAAGGTTTGCTCGGATGCAGGGTATGAAGTGGTAATGACAAGTGCTGATCATGCTTCAGGCACAGATCGTTTGGCTGAAGTTGCGACGATTAAAGGCTGGGCTGAGCACGACATTATCATTAATATGCAAGGAGATGAGCCATTAGTGCCGCCGCTCTTACTACAGCAAGTCAAAGACTTGTTGGTACAAGATGATGACAGCGTTATGGCGACTTTATACGAGCCCATTGAAAATTATCAGACGTTCATAAAACCGTCGGTAGTCAAGGTTGTGAGTGCAACTGCCGATGACACACAACGCGCGCTGTACTTTAGCCGTGCACCGATTCCTTGTGATCGTGATGTGGCGTTGGCAGTGGCTGCGGGTAATTTAGATATAGCAGAGCTACCCGCCCCAAAAGAGGCTTACCGACATTTAGGATTGTATGCTTATCGGGTAAGTTTGTTACAACAATTTGTCCATTGGTCTCAAACACCGCTTGAAACGCTTGAGAGCTTAGAGCAATTACGCATTTTAGAAAACGGTGGCAACATAGCTATTGCGGCTGCAAAAGTTCAGCTACCTGCTGGCGTGGACACGCAAGAAGATCTGGATCGTTTAAATGCAATAAGTGTCAATAAGTTTACAAGCAATACATAATAAATAGCCTAAGCGTTTACTTAGCAATTGATATTTGAAAGTGTCTATAAGATAGGATAAGTACTAAGCTTAGTAAATTTTAAACAAAATAGTAGGCAACAAGCGTGAATCGTATGACAGACAATATTTATTTTGCGCCACTATTACCATGGCAGCAAGCATTGTGGACGCAGCTTACAAGTCGTGTACTATCACCGCCCCATAATTTGCCGCATGCATTACTTGCTGCTGGTATGCAAGGAATGGGTAAGCGTGCTTTTGTTTGGCGACTGATAGCTTGGCTATTATGCCAAGAGCGTCAGCAGCATCCGCTTGGAGCCTGTGGTCATTGTCAAAGTTGCCAATGGCTTAGATCTGGTACGCATCCAAGCTTACAAGTATTGCCTATTACCAGTATGCCTATCAGCACTGA
>NZ_JBPYDC010000185.1:0-1486 GCF_051847575.1 Psychrobacter sp. 1U2 | reverse complement strand
TAAGCGTCTAAATAGCTTGTTTCACTTAAAAAAACTGGCAGTTTTACAAAACGTAGGATCTTTAGTGCAACCTACCTCAATGGATCAGTACAAGAATCGATCAGTAGCGTTACCCAGAGGCTTATTTGCTCACTATAATCAAAAACAAAACTGGCAAAGCACCGCGTCGGATTCTTTTAGAGAAGGCTGGGGTGGAAGAATTGGTGATGCAATCATAAAACAAAACTCCCATGGAACGTTTTCTTGTATCAGTACCGATGATGATAATGTATTTCTAACTGGCGAAAAGACCAACCCATTGACAGTTACCTCTGATGGTCTCAAAATTACTGGAGGTATTGAAGAAGGGTCATCAGTATCTGGTACGACGACCTTTTCAGAAGCACTAAGTAGTTTATTTACTTCGTCCGATGACAGTACAGTTGCAAACTCCACCAATGAATCAATGATGTTATCTGCCATCCAAGACGCAAAAACTATTTCAACTGAATTTTCAGCCGAAAATACATTAGCGCAACAGTTAAAAACAGTAGCATCACTTATCAAAGCACGAGATAAGCTGGGTGCCAAACGTCAAATATTCTTTGTGAAACTTAAAGGGTTCGACACACATAATGATCTACTTGGGCGACATGATACGTTGATGCGTCTACTTGATGATGCATTAGGAAGTTTTTATGAAGCTACTGAAGAGTTAGGCGTTTCTCAAAATGTTACCACTTTCACGATGTCAGAGTTCGGTCGAACTTTGAATAGCTATGGTAACGGATCAGAGCACGGCTGGGGAAGTCACCATTTCATTATGGGCGGCGCTGTAAAAGGTAGAGATTTTTATGGTCAAGCTCCAGAGATAGGTCTAAATACAGCCATTGATGTCGGTGAAGGTGCGTGGTTACCTACGACATCTATCGATCAGTATTCAGCGACTTTGGCTAAATGGTTTGGTGTCTCAGATAATAATCTAACCATGGTAGCGCCGAATTTGCATAAATTCAATAATCAAGATTTAGGCTTTATGTCTAGCTGATTAGTTTTTAAAAAAGCATTTTATGAAAGGTGTTTGAACGTTATAACAGCAATAAAGCTTGCCAGGATTCAATTTTGGCAAGCTTTATCGTTTTAGGTTCGTTGTATTACCTTTATAATAAACAGTAGTAGTGCATACCGCCCTCTGCAGCCTATTTGCAGATTATGTTATTCTACGCAAAGTAAACTCTCCTAGTTTTAGCAGAAATTTTAGCTACTTCTAATCAAACAATTAACCTAGAACCCCATATTTCAAATAGGCATCAAACATGTTTATAAAAGAACGTTTTTTCTATTTATCCTTTTTTACTACCATGCTTATGTTCTGTAGTAGTGCGCAAGCTAAAACTCCTGAAGATGAGATCAAAGTAAAAGTATTTATCGCCGCGATGTTTGAAATTGGTGAAAATAGTGGAGATAAAGCCGGCGAATTTCAGCATTGGTATAATCAATATTTCGC
>NZ_JBPYDC010000184.1:0-1489 GCF_051847575.1 Psychrobacter sp. 1U2 | reverse complement strand
TGAAACCACGCCCACTTTGCAAAAAGACAATGAGATTCGTCAACGTATCAACGGTATTTTCTCTGAGATTGATGGTTTACAAGCTGTTGATGTGAGCGTTACTCAAGGTGTCGTCACCTTGGGTGGAGAGACCCCTAATGAAAAAAAGGCGCAACAAGCGATCAATTTAACCAATCGTCTAACAGATGTAGTAACGGTTGAAGACAATATTAATCGAACGCTCGATGTGCAAGACAATGTGTCAACAGTATATCAAGGACTGAAGACTCAAGGTATAAACCTAATCAAAGCCACTCCATTGCTGTTAGTCGGTATTGTATTATTTGGTATGGTGGCATGGTTTGGTAGCTGGCTATCTAAACGACAAAAAATGTGGCAGCGTCTTACTCCCAATCCTTTTGTAGCTGAGTTACTGGCGCAAACTATTAAAGTAATCTTTATCATCTTTGGTTTGATATTGGCCTTGAGCCTGATAGGTGCTGAGACCATCTTAGGTACGCTTCTTGGCGGGGCAGGGGTCATCGGTATCGCTGTTGGTTTCGCAGTCAAAGATACTATTGAGAACTATATAGCCTCTTTAATGCTCAGTATTCGCCAGCCATTTCGTGCCCGCGACCAAGTCGTAATCAATGGTCAAGAAGGTATCGTGGTGCGTCTGACCTCAAGAGCAACGATTTTAATGACGCTAGATGGTAATCAGCTGCGTATTCCTAACGCTGAAGTCTTCAAAGGTACGATTTTAAATTACACCAAAAACCCTGAGCGCCGTTTTACCTTCGAGCTGGGTGTAGATGCCAATGACGATCCACTCGCAGCGATTAAAGTCGGACTTGATGCGATATACAAATCAGACTTTGTGTTGGATGAGCCTAGAGCTATTGCTATCATAGCCAACGTTGGTGACTCTAATATTATTCTTGAATTTCAAGTATGGGTGGATCAGTCAGAAACTGATTTTGCAAAAGCCCGTAGTATTGCTATTCGTGAAACCAAACACGCTTTAGAAAACGAAGGTTTTAGCTTGCCTGAACCTATTTATCGTTTACGTTTCAACGATAAGTTGGAAACAGCCTTTGAGCATATGCAAGAGAGTAGAAGTAAAACAGGCTCTGAGATGACTGTCACACCGCTAACTTCTGGTGCAGAAAACCAGCAGACCAAAGATGACAAGGATAAACAGCAAGCAAAGGCGCGTGCAAAGCAAATTTTGGATGGGCGCGACAGCAAAGATGTATTTGATGCCCGTCCTGATGAAAAACTTATGCAAAAAGTTGAGCAGGAAATTGCAGAGAATTCTGATGAGACTGATCTATTGAATAACAATAGCCCACAAGAATAAGCTGTATGGATAAACGTAAAAAAGGCTAAAGATGACTTTAGCCTTTTTTGTTATTTTAGTATTTTGTCTAAACCTAGCTCTTTTTATTTGAACCTTTGCGGCTTCGGCCATTACTTTTCTTGGCGGCGCTTTTTTTCGTTTGATCTTTTT
>NZ_JBPYDC010000183.1:0-1490 GCF_051847575.1 Psychrobacter sp. 1U2 | reverse complement strand
CTGACTTTAAACGACCTGCGATATCATCGTTGTAATTCGCAGTATCATCAATCTCGCGCATCAATTCACTTTGCTCATCATGCATGTAGCGTAAGTAAGCTTCTTCGAAAGCACCAATCTTTTCTACTGGCACATCAGCTAAGAACCCTTCGTTTGAAGCATAGATAACCGCTGCTTGCTCAGAAACAGACATTGGCTGATACTGTTTTTGCTTCATAAGTTCAGTGACACGCTCACCATGATCAAGCTGTTCACGAGTGGCATCATCAAGGTCAGAGGCGAACTGAGCAAACGCAGCCAATTCACGATACTGTGCTAGCGCGGTACGAATACCACCAGAGAGCTTTTTGATGATTTTTGTCTGAGCCGCACCACCAACACGAGAAACTGAGATACCAGCGTTAACAGCAGGACGAATACCTGAGTTAAATAGGCTTGACTCTAAGAATATCTGACCGTCAGTGATCGAGATCACGTTAGTCGGTACGAATGCTGATACGTCACCTGCTTGGGTTTCGATAATAGGTAGTGCAGTTAAAGAACCCGTTTTACCTTTTACTTCACCATTGGTAAAGTTTTCTACATAGTCCGCGTTTACGCGTGAGGCACGCTCAAGTAAACGTGAATGTAAATAGAATACGTCACCAGGATACGCTTCACGACCTGGCGGACGACGTAACAATAGTGAAATCTGACGATAAGCGACTGCTTGCTTTGATAAATCGTCAAATACAATCAATGCATCTTCACCGCGGTCACGGAAATATTCGCCCATCGTACAACCTGAGTACGGTGCGATATACTGAAGTGCTGCTGGCTCTGACGCTGAAGCGACGACAACTGTCGTGTATTCTAAGGCACCAGTCTGCTCAAGCTTACGTACAACGTTAGCAATCGTAGAACGTTTTTGGCCGATGGCCACGTATACACACTTAATACCAGATGATTTCTGTGCAATGATCGCATCGATAGCCATCGCGGTTTTACCCGTCTGACGGTCACCAATGATAAGCTCACGCTGACCACGACCAATTGGAATCATGGTATCAACAGCTTTATAGCCGGTCATTACTGGCTGGTCGACTGATTGACGATCAATAACGCCTGGGGCGATTTTCTCGACTTTATCAGTCATTTTAGCATTGATAGGACCTTTGCCATCAATAGGATTACCCAAGGCGTCAACAACACGGCCTAGCAGCTCAGGACCTACTGGTACTTCAAGAATACGACCAGTACAATAGGCTTTTTGACCTTCTTGCAGCTGTAGGTAATCACCAAGTACTACCGCGCCGACAGAATCACGCTCTAAGTTAAGCGCCATTCCATAGATTTCGCCTTCAAACTCAATCATTTCGCCGTACATGGCATCTTCAAGACCATGAATCTGCACGATACCGTCAGATACTTTGACAATCGTGCCTTCATTCTTTGCAGTCGCACCCGCATCAAGGTCTTGAATACGCTGCTTAATCAGGTTACTGATTTCC
>NZ_JBPYDC010000182.1:0-1493 GCF_051847575.1 Psychrobacter sp. 1U2 | reverse complement strand
CCCTAAGAATACTAGGAATTTATTGGACAATAGCTTGTTTACAACGCCCTGACCACCGACACCTGACATAATAATAAAAACTGCACCAAGTACAGGAATTAAAGATATAGGACCTGAAAAATTTGCGCCTCTAGGTATAAAGATTGCACCGCCAATAATCAAAGCAATACCTAAGATGCCTAAAATCTGTCTATATTTTATTTTTTTGGCATTGGATATTAAAAGAAACGAGAGTGAACCGAAGAAAAACTCCCAAATTCTAGACAATGGATTGAAGTAACTCATTGCTGGATCGTCTTTGACCAGCATAGTAGCGTAGGCAAAGGATGCCAGTATAATAACAATTATTCCCAAAAAAAGAGGCGTAGATGTTTGTCTTTTCTTCGCAAAATAAGCAAGAGGAATCAAAACCAGTGGAAAGACCACATAAAACTGCATTTGAATAGACAGCGCCCAAAACTGCTGAACCGGGCTTGGCGGTCTACCAGTAGATAGATAATCGACAGAAAGCCTAATTAACTGGATATTTTCAAGATGCAAGGCACTGGCGATGATCTCATGTAACACGGTATATATAAGAACTGGCGATGAGATAAAGTAGCTGGCAATAAGTGTCGCTGCAAGTACAATATATGCTGATGGCGCGACTCTTTTTATAACGCCGCCCCAAAAAGGAAACGGACTTACCGTACCATTTAAAAAATAGCCTTTTAATACTATTGAAGCCATTAAGAATCCGGAAACGACGAAAAATACATCAACCCCACCTGATACCTTATTAAACCAGATATGGAACACCATGATGATAATAGCCCCTATGGCCCTCAGTCCTTGAATGTCGTTTCGATACTCATGGTGGGTATACTTTTCAAACACGGGTTCCTCTCTATATTCAGATAAGCGATTATAGACAATAGCACAGAAATACTAAAAGGGAAGAGGTAACATAAAATAGTCTAGATATACGGTACTATAACGTTGATATATGGTTCTGTAATAGGGTAATAATAATCTCCATAGCTGGTTTTATCGTTGAAGAAGTGACTTTAAAGTCGCTTTATTGATGAGTTGAAATGATAAATTATAGATAGTAATTATCAATAAGAGTCAATAGCCACAAGGCGTGCACAGAATTAAGAACAAACCTTTGATTTATAAGGACTTTATCCACAATTGTGTTATAAGAGTAGCTTTAGAAAGATAGAAGAGTATCTTTTGGCAGTTAATGCTATTGACCTGGACTGTTGAAACTGCATTTACATCAACAATCAGAATTCATCCAATTTAGATAAAAGATGAACTTATAACGAGTAATTTGGAGAAAAATACAGAGAGATGACAAGCGCTTTACTCTTAATCGATATTTATTGGGCAACCATATTACTATATCGACCAATCTTGCATCTATTATAAATAGCAAAGCGCTATGCTAAATGTTGTGTCTTTTTTATAAATAAGAAATTTATATCAAGGAGTTATCGGATTTTACAGCC
>NZ_JBPYDC010000181.1:0-1495 GCF_051847575.1 Psychrobacter sp. 1U2 | reverse complement strand
GCAGCTCAAAGCTGCCGTTAGTGGTTGGATATCGACATAGTTTGTCTAAGTTTTCTTGTAGTACGTCCAGCACAAAAGTCGGTGGCTTGTGTTTTGGCTCACCAATGCCAAGCTTAATCTCAGAATAGTCGTTGGCTGGTATGCTGTTAGCTAACAGAGTCGCCATTTTGGCAAACGGATATGGGTGCAAATGCTTTAAGTTGTTATTCATAAGTTTGGTAACTATAATAGGCAGTTGATAATAAATATATAAAGAAAAATTACATTTAGGCAGTGTAGCACTTCTCCTATTTTTTGTCTTTTGCTTCTCGCTCATGTTTACTGCTATTTACTAACGAAATACTTAATAGCAGTTTAATGTTTTAGCTGTTTGTCTTATCACTCATAGCTTATAAATAATAATGATATAAGCAATGACTGCCATTAACTTTGGTAAGTTGTTGTTAGGATGATTGATATGCTTAAAGCTTCTAAGGCCGACCACCTTAATATCGAAGTTATCAATGCCAGTAATAACAATACTGATAATGCTAGCGATGTTGATAACACTAGTGATAATAATGTGCAGCATGCTGGTTTTTGTGAACAATTGAAACTGCGTGAACAGCAATGGTGGGAGGCCCGTCAAAGCCTTATCGCACTAGAAGAGCGCTGGATGTTTTGGTTTGGAGATAATAGCCTAATTATGTGGTTATTATGGCAGCTGGTTAGCTATTTCATAGTGGCTGTCGTTCTTATGCTACTTAGCAGTCTATTAAACGTAGAGCTGTATTTTTGGATGTATATGGCTGTATTTGGTGTACAGACTGCCTTGTTTGTAGTGATGTTATCGTCTAAAGGGCGTTTGGCAAATCGTTTGCAAAATCGAATTGATATTGCAGACCTTGTACGAGAACAGGCGTTAAATGAGATGTATATATTGGCATCAGATATTATTTTACCTGCTATTCATGCTAGCGCGCCTATCTCTTTACAAACGATTTGTGAGCGTTATAAGTCCCATCTAAAACTGGCTAGCTTGCAACGTCTGCTACAAAAAGAAGTCGAAGCTGGACGTTTGATATTAGGACAATATCAGATAGAAGCAGAAGTATTGCCACCAGAGATTGCTGACGAAGAGTTGTCACCTTATGCCGACAAAATGATTTATAAAAGCCTGATTCATATGTCTTAGAACCATGCTATTTCATTAGAACCATAGCATTTAAATCGGTTAATAGCAGTCACGCTAGGCTAAGCGTGACTGCTATCTGGTAAGACGCTAATACTAGCAATCAAAGCCGCTTTTAACGTATCAAGTTTGTCTATAGATAATGGCGCATCGTTTTGATCACTGAGATAAAACATGTCTTCTGCGCGCTCACCTAAGGTCGTAATACGAGCCGCATGCACTTCAATTCCTTGCTGCAAAAATATCTGTCCCACTCGTGCCAGTAACCCTGGCTGATCAAGTGTCTGTAAGCTCATGACATGTTGACCTGAAGCCTCATTAAAC
>NZ_JBPYDC010000180.1:0-1510 GCF_051847575.1 Psychrobacter sp. 1U2 | reverse complement strand
GGCAGCATCTAACAACTCTTTAGCGCTGACTTGTCCTGAATTGACCAATTCTGCTAATCCTAGCGCGTCGTACTGAGTATATTCTTTAAACATTTTTGCATCCTTGCTTAGAAATAATTTTACTTATGATCATCAAACCTATTGAGTATATCGGTTTAGATAGCAGACGAATAGACACCTATCAGTACTGCTCTGTTCATTACTCTATTTATTAAAACGAAAAAGCGAGCCACTATTGCGACTCGCTTTTTCTTTTATTAGCCAGATTTACCTGTATTTACATAAGCAACTCACGCTTACCACTTTTACCCATGGAGCTGACCAGTCCAGCCTCCTCCATAGAGTCGACGATGCGCGCCGCGCGGTTATAACCGATACTAAATTTGCGTTGAATGCTAGAAGCAGATACTTTACGAGTCTCCATAATAAAGGCGACTGCATCATTATAAAGATCGTCGTCTTCACCAGATGCACTACCAGCACCACCACCGCCAGGGCTCGACAATTCAAAATTGCCCGCCATGTTGTCGATATAGTCTGGTGCACCGCGTTCACGCCATGCATCGCACACACGGTTGACCTCTTCGTCACTAACGTACGCCCCGTGGACGCGATCTGGCTCAATCTGTCCTGGCCCCAAGAACAACATATCACCGTTGCCAAGCATGTCTTCTGCCCCGCCGCTATCCAAAATTGTCCGTGAATCGACTTTTGAATTAACCCGTAATGCCGCACGTACTGGAATGTTGGCTGTAATCAAACCAGTAATGACATCGACCGATGGACGCTGAGTGGCGAGCATAAGATGAATACCTGCCGCCCGCGATTTTTGAGCCAAACGCGTGATAAGCTCTTCTGCTTGCTTACCGACCTGCATAATCATATCGGCAAACTCATCCGCAACAATGACAATCATCGGCAAGGTTTTAAGCTTCGGTGCTTGGTCAATGCTTACACTGTCGTTAGGTCGCCATAATGGATCAAGCATCGGCTTGCCAGCTTTTTCAGCAGCTATTACCTTTTTGTTAAACTCATTCAGCTTACGCACTTTTAGCAAGCTCATTAATTGATAACGGCGCTCCATCTCAGCCACACACCAAGATAAGCTACTAGCCGCTTCTGTCATATCGGTGACGACAGGCGTTAATAGATGTGGAATGTCATTATAGTTGGCCAGCTCAAGCTGCTTTGGATCAATGAGAATCAGGCGCAAATCATTTGGCGTATATTTAAGTAGCATCGAGAGCAGCATTGAGTTTACCAATACTGACTTACCAGAACCTGTTGTACCTGCAACCAACATATGCGGTGCACGAGCAAGATCAGTAATAATAGGATTGCCACCGATATCTTTACCCATTGCCATGCTGATTTGCGCTTTAGGGTCTTTGTATTTTTCAGTATTTAAAAGCTCAATCAGACGCACCATTTCGCGTTTTTTATTCGGCACTTCGATGCCGATATAAGGCTTACCTGGAATGACTTCGACCACACGTAATGACGCCATAGA
>NZ_JBPYDC010000179.1:0-1512 GCF_051847575.1 Psychrobacter sp. 1U2 | reverse complement strand
CTAATGGTAATCAGTGGTCTCATCATGATTATAAGAAACATTAATGTGCTGTTCTAATAAATAATCTAAACCTAGGGGAAGCGTCTTCATCAGCTGTGAGTTAGCTCTTCACTTATTGAGTACTGCCCATTGAGCATCCTATGTTGCTTAGCTTAACTGATGACACACCATAACTATCAAATGATATTGATCTCATAACTGAACTTTTCTGCCAGTCCAAATGACTCTCTATACTCAATAGGATCACCTTCTAAATTCTTAGCAATACGGCATACCTTCACTAAGTTTTCTTGCTTAGTATTGTCCAAATAAGGGTCGATGTGATTGGTTATAAAAAACAAGGTCTCAACGGCAGATGACACAAACTGACCACATTTTGTATAGTAAAACGGATAAAGAAGGTTCTCAAAATCTTCGGGCTCTAAGGTTACAAAAGCTTCGTAACGACTTTTAGGTAGCCAAATTTTTTCACTCAGTAACACGTCATCTTCGACAACACGAACGCGCTCTATATAAATTAGCGCTTTATTTTTACCTATATCTAGTTTTTGATTAATATCATCGATAGCCTCTATCACCATGATTTTTTTGATGATACCGGTCGGCGTTACATAACCAGATTCTTTGTCACGGAACTTAAAAAACCTTAATAATGAACTTCCAAAATCTGGGCGTTTTAAAAAAGTCCCTCTACCTTGCTGCTTTATCAAAACCCCTTCGTCGACAAGTTTTTCAACCGCTTTACGCACGGTTCCTACCGATACTTGGTACTTATCAGCGAATTCTTGTTCACTAGGTAAAGGAGTGTTTTCGTCCCATTTACTCTCTGTTAGTAACGTTTGTATGTGCCATCTTACCTGCTCATATCGTGGCATTTTAAAATTCTTGAAATTATCTATCATTTATTCACCATTATGGAATTTTTATTAAATTTCTCAACTCTTCAAAACATTTTTATTACTTTAAAAAGAAGAATGTGCGCAGTTATTTTTTAAGCTCTAAACCATTTTCATGTTAATCACTTTGATATTAGCGCTAAGCTAAATTTTTCAGTCAATCTTATCTAATTCACGTTACCTTTTTTGTTATCATTCTATGCGATTAGATATGATTCTGAAGATGGACGGTTTTCTAGTGTAGAAAGCTATTTGCCCATACTTGGTCATGTTCTTTAATCTACAAACTGTATATAGCTCTACATCTACTGTTAGGACCAAGGAAAAGCCGTGACTCTCTATATTCTAGCAGCCATAGTGATATGTATTATTTTGGGCTATACCACTAAGATCAATATTGGTCTGTTTGCTATTGCATTTTCCTACCTGATCGGTTGTTTTGGTATGGGACTGAAAGCTTATGAGATTATTGAGCTATGGCCACTCAAAATCTTCTTTGTGATCTTTGCTGTGACCCTCTTTTATAACTTTCCTCTTGCTAACGGCGCTTTAGAAAAGCTGTCTAGTCATCTAATTTATAGGTGTCGCCATTTTCCAGAATTCTTGCCTTTAGTTA
>NZ_JBPYDC010000178.1:0-1516 GCF_051847575.1 Psychrobacter sp. 1U2 | reverse complement strand
TTGAATTACGTCGTGTCACCTGGCCTGGTAAAGACGAAACCTTTCAATACACATGGCAAGTGATTGTTGTGATTGCGATTGTAGGTCTTTTTATTTGGTTGTTGGATAACTTTTTTAATTGGTTTGTTGGTATATTTATTGGTTAATAAGAGCGTATTAGTCTCTTTTGACCCAAACTTTTACTTATAGCGATTAGGAGCGTGATATGCGTTGGTATATTGTCCAAGCGTTTTCAGGATATGAAAAACAAGTACAACGCTCATTAATCGAGCGTATTAATCGTAGTGACTTCGCAGAAAATTTCGGTGATGTATTGGTTCCTACCGAAGAAGTGGTGGAGATGAAAGACGGTAAAAAACGCAAAAGTGAGCGTAAGTTTTTTCCAGGATATGTATTGATTCAAATGGAAATGAACGACAACACTTGGCATATTGTCAAAGACTGTCCACGCATTATGGGCTTTGTCGGTGGCACTCCCGAAACACCTGCGCCAATTACGCAAGTAGAAGCAGATCGTATTCTAAACCGTTTGAACCAAAATGAAACCAATCCGCGTCCAAAAACATTATTTGAGCCAGGCGAAGAATTATTGGTCATTGATGGCCCATTTACTGACTTTAAAGGGTTGGTAGAAAAAGTAGATTACGAAAAATCTAAATTGCAATTAACGGTAAATGTATTTAATCGACCGACTCAGGTTGAGCTTGAGTTTAGTAAGGTTGAAAAGCTAGACTAAACCCGCAAAAAATTCATCAACAGGGGAGCTGTTAATCAATAACGTTACCATATGATATTGATTTGGCGCTATCACCCATTTAGGAGAGTAACATGGCTAAGAAGATTGATGGTTACATCAAACTGCAAGTGCCTGCAGGTAAAGCAAATCCTTCACCACCGATCGGTCCAGCATTGGGTCAAAAAGGTGTGAATATCATGGCGTTCTGTAAAGAGTTCAACGCTGCGACCTCTAACCAAGAGCCGGGTCTGCCGATTCCAACTGAGATTACAGTCTACAACGACAAGTCTTTTACCTTCATTATGAAGTCACCACCAGCTGCGTTCTTATTGCGTAAAGCTGCTGGGATCGCTAAAGGCTCAGGTACGCCTAATACTGCTAAAGTCGGTAAAGTTGATCGTGCGCAACTAGAAGAAATCGTTAAGACTAAAAATGCAGATTTGACTGCTGCTGATCTTGATGCTGCTATTCGTACCGTTGCTGGTACCGCTCGTTCAATGGGTATTACCGTGGAGGGTGTATAATGTCTAAGTTAACCAAACGCCAAAAAGAAATTAACAGCCGTATCGATAACGAAAAGCAGTACACTATTGAAGAAGCGGTACAAATCTTAAATGATTTACCAGCGCTAAAATTCAAAGAGTCTATCGACATCGCTGTAAACTTGGGTGTTGATCCACGTAAATCTGATCAGGTCGTTCGTGGAGCTACTAACCTACCTGCGGGTACGGGTAAAACCAAACGCGTTGCAGTATTTGCTCAAGGTGCTGCTGCTGAAGC
>NZ_JBPYDC010000177.1:0-1519 GCF_051847575.1 Psychrobacter sp. 1U2 | reverse complement strand
ATGGCTACGATGACAGGGCACATAGATGATTTCATGATCGGTTGCAAGCTCACGTACGCGCTCAAAATGATGGACGTCGACGCCGTCATACAGTTGCGTCCATAACCAAGTTAAAAATTTATCAAAGACTCGAATGATAGAATGAGAGTAATCATTGACCATCTCATTTGCATAGTTTCTAGCAAGCCCGCGTGCTTCACGGACGCTAATGTCTTTTTCATCCGCTTCGATCTGTGTGGCATGTTGAATGGCAGGTGAGTAGATCAGCTTATCTACCAAATTGCGCCGATCTGATAAGTCAGGACCGAGCATAGTAGTACGCTGATTATCAAGATATGTATGAAGCTCTTGCTGTAAGTCGCGTACCAACTCACGGTTGGCATCTGCTACTGGCACTAACGCGTGACGTCCATCTCGGCTATCTGCAGTGTCTGCAACTCCGAGCTTATCTGATGACTCATCGTGCAAACGGTTATAAATAATGGTGCGTAAGTCTTTTGGCGCATGAAACTGGACAAAGGTATCGCGTCCCATCACACCAATATTAAATAATTGCTTGGTAATACTTGGATCTTGCCAGTTATCTGCCATCAATAGCTTAAACAACGAGTCCTCTTTTTCAGGCGCGCGGCCCCAAAGAATCGATACTGGTACTAGGCGTATTTGTAAGTCTGGATGTTGTAGAATGGCCGCGACCAAACGTGACAAGCGCGGCGATAATTGATTGTCTTTGGCTTTAGGATGATGCAAAAATATGATGCCAGCATTTTCGTTGACATCATGTATGCTGTCTTTTACGCTCATCAGTGCAGGTGGTAGCTTATGCTCGCCAGTTTGTAGATCGATCAAAATACTATTAGAGCGCGAATAATCCTGTAGCACATAAAAGGTCAGCGTTTGATCATCATTATCGAATACTGGCAGCTCACCTAAAAGCTTTGCTTTGACTGCGACATCAAGTGCCTGTCCCGATATTTTTCGGTATAACTGATTGATGGGTGCATTGGTATAAGTCGTCGCAGCTGACGACTTGCTAGCCTCAGAGTTGGCTTGCGCTTTGGACGTTCGGTTTTTTAAGAGCTTGTTTTTTAGGAAACTGGGTATCATAATCAAAAGTCAGACTTTGTAAAATGTAATGCGCTTATGATGCCATAAAAGTAGTCAAAGCGATATATGGTGTCGGTATCTGTGCTGAATATATTATAAATGCTAACGTGTCCAAGTTAACAGTACCTTTATATACCAGTGTTTTGATATAGCGTTAATTGAACACTATTATCCGTTTTTATTTTAAGTTTAATGAGAGTGCCCTATGACTCCTGCTATTAAGATTGCTAAGCAGTGTCGCCTTGACTATCAGCTGCATGAGTATGTCCATGATAGTAGTGCGACGTCTTTTGGTTTAGAGGCTGCTGAAAAGCTTGGTATAAAAGCTGCGCAAGTTTTCAAAACATTGGTGGTAGAGACAGATACTGGCACGTTAGCTGTTGCTCTTGTACCAGTCGATACCATCTTGAAC
>NZ_JBPYDC010000176.1:0-1520 GCF_051847575.1 Psychrobacter sp. 1U2 | reverse complement strand
CAAGCAGTCGATGAGATTGAGCGTTTAAAAGCTGAGCAAGCCACGCAGCAGAATGTGCTAGAAGAACTGCGTCCGCAGCTCGATGAGCTGAGCAGTAAGCGTGAAGCACATAAACGCAATGAGCAACCCTTGCAGCGCGCCTACCATGATGCGCAAAATAAGCTATCACGACTGCAAGATAGTCATCGTGCGCTTGAGCAGCAGCAAGCTATTAATGCTCAAGCGCAAAAACGGCATCAGCAAAACCATGATAAGTGGCAGCGCCGCCAGCAAAACTGGCAGAATCTATGGCAGCAGCTACAGCAGTCATTATCACCAGTTGCCAATACTGACAGAGCTAATGGTAATGGGCAAGAGCAGACTGATGCGAATAATTTGCAGCGCACGTTAGACACGCAAGTTGCTAAGCTAAACAAACAGTTGCAGCAAATTGAGCGCCAATACGATAGCGTCGATGAGCGGCTGTCTGAGCTACAACCACAAGCGCATGATTTACAGCAACTTTTAAACAAGCAGCAGCGCGAGTTGAGCGAGCATGAAAAACGTCACGCAGTTTTAGCAAGTGAGTACGATACTCTACACCAGATATTACATCCTAAGCCTACGCCAAAATCGCAACAGCAAGCATCTATTTCAGGAACTGACAATTTAAAAACTGATTTAGAAAGTGAAATAGCCAACGACTATAATAACTTAGCTATCACCACCTTGCGTGAGCACATTGAGCTCAGCACCAAAGGTCAGCAGTACGCAGAGCTACTCGATAGCGTATTGGCATTATGGCTGGATAGTCATGTGCTGGTCTCTAAGCAGTCAAGTACTAAAAAAGTTAACGTCGACGTTCAAGAAGCGAATAACTTATGGCAAGCGCTTGAGCATGACTTAACGGATTTGTTTACTTATCAGAATGTGCAAAACGAACAGATTAATAAACAGGACAATTCTTCAATAGAAAATGGCCATAGCTTGTGGCTATCTACTAAACAAAATGATGTAAACGCAAAGCCAATTATCAACGAAGTGCCAAGCACTTTGATTAATAAAGTATTGCCTTTATCACAGCTGATTAGCGCCCCCAAATTAGCACTTTGGCAGCACTGCTATTTATATAGCGCTCAACCTGAAATTAATACTCAGCAAACGTTAGAAGACTTGACTGAGATTTTAAAAGTGTTGCCATCATCCGCTATTTTACTAACCTCGGACGGCTGGCTTATCAGTCGCCAAGGTACGATGAATCTTAGTAAATTTATTGGTGCGCAAGATGGTCAAAATGATAGCAATAGTCAATTCTTAAGCCAGCGTTTACAGCAGCGCAGCCGTCTACAAGCGTTAGAAGATTTGCTTGATGAGTTTGAAAGCAAAATACAAGCGCAGCAAAAGACCATCGCTAATAACCAGCGCAACTATGATGCGTTAACGGTCAGCTTAGAAGAAACCCGCGCGCAAGCGGAGCAATTAACGCGTGATAAATACAACTATCAGCAGCAGCTCACCACGCAGCGTGCTACTGCTGAGCG
>NZ_JBPYDC010000175.1:0-1520 GCF_051847575.1 Psychrobacter sp. 1U2 | reverse complement strand
AGAAGCTCGTTGTACTTTAATGTCAGTATTGTTGTTTAAGCTAATAATAGCGTAGTCGCCTTCAAGGCTTTTGATGCGGCCCATAAGCCCACCAGCGAAAATCACTTCGCTGCCAACAGTTAAAGCATTTACCATAGCACGATGCTCTTTGGTACGCTTCGATTGAGGACGAATGACTAAAAAGTAAAAAATTGCAAAAAAAGCTACTGGCAATAGAATTTGACCAAACAGTGATGCGCCGCCTGCGGCTTCAGGAGCAGCAGCATGGGCAGCTTGAATAAATAAGCTCATAATTTCTCTCAATAAGTCATAGGGAACGATAAAATTAAACGCATAGTAACAAAAAATCCCAATCTTGGTAACTGTTAATCATGGGATGAAGGTATTTTCCTTAACGTACTGGCATACTAGCAGCCGATATCTAGTGCGACAATCCCTTTAAGCAGTAACTAACTAAAATAAAATGACGATATATTGAAATATACTAAGTCAGTAGATATTGAATTTGTGTCAATTTGACACCACCAATAAGAGCATTACTCATACAATTTTATTACTATGTTTTTTATTTAAAATAGGGTGTTTTTTGGACAGGTAGATAGCACGACATTTAATTGTTAAATATAAGCATCAGTGCTAATATCAAATGATTGATTATATCGTCTGTTAGCGTAAGGAGTCGCGGGTTTGTCGTTCTTATTATATAGAGCTATTTTATTCGTTAAGCTTTGTTCATTGTGAGTTAAACGCGAGCAGTCACTGTATTTACTAGCAATAAAGCTCATTGTATTTTATCCTTTTCCATTCTTTTTTCATTGTTTAGGTTACCTAACTTGTTCACCATTTTTTCGTTTACACCTCGTCTATGTTGTCCACGCGCTCATCGTAAAGAAGCGCCTGCTGAACCTCCCCCGACGACGCGTTATTCTCGTCCTAGCACAAAGGTAGTATTTGGTCTATCAGCATTGATGACTGTATTAATCACTGCTTTACCTCATTCAGCACAGGCGGCTTTATCACAAGCTGCTGAAACCCCAGCATCAGCGGCACCAACAGCTACCAGCATTTTTTTACTTATACTTTTTGTTGCTATCGCTATTGGTATATCGTTTATTTGTTCTTTAGCAGAGTCCGCATTACTCAGTATGACCCCTTCGTATATCGCTGATGTCGAAGAAAGCAATCCTAACAAAGCAAACATGTTAAGACGTTTAAAGATTGACAATATTGACCAGTCTTTAGCGGCTATTTTGACATTGAATACGGTTGCCCATACGCTAGGTTCGATTGGTGCTGGTGCACAGGCAACGATTGTCTTTGGCAGCGCATGGTTTGGTCTATTTTCTGCAATCATGACTTTGGCGATTTTGTTCTTATCTGAAATTATTCCAAAAACATTAGGAACGGTTTATTGGCGTCAGCTAAGCGGCATAGTAGCTTACTTTGTACGCGGTATTGTTCTTATACTCTATCCTCTGATTTGGTTTTCAGAACGTTTGACAAAATTACTAGTACGCAGT
>NZ_JBPYDC010000174.1:0-1524 GCF_051847575.1 Psychrobacter sp. 1U2 | reverse complement strand
ATACTTAGTAACCATAGCACGAGCCATTTTTGTGGCACGTTCAAAGTCATTAGAAGCACCTGTTGACATCTGATTAATGAACACTTCTTCTGCAATACGTCCACCAAACAAAATAGCAATATCGCTGAGCATTTTTGACTTATACATACTGGTCTGGTCATGCTCAGGTAATTGCCATGTTACGCCAAGTGCAAATCCACGCGGCATAATTGTTACCTTATGAACAGGATCAGTACCCGGTAGTAGTTCAGCAACCAAAGCATGGCCTGATTCGTGATAAGCAGTTGCACGGCGCTCTTCTTCACGTATCACCATAGATTTTCGTTCAGGACCCATGTATAGCTTATCTTTAGCATCTTCAAAGTCGTTCATATCGACGCTAGTTTTGTTGCGACGAGCTGCAAACAATGCTGCTTCGTTTACTAGGTTAGCCAGTTGTGCACCGCTAAATCCAGGTGTACCACGAGCAAGAGCATTTGCATCGACAGCGACTGTATTGGGAAGTTTCTTTAAATGCACTTTCAATATCTGCTCGCGACCTTTGATATCTGGCAACCCTACTTGTACTTGACGGTCAAAACGACCCGGACGCAATAACGCTTTGTCGAGTACATCTGCACGGTTAGTCGCTGCAATGACGATAACGCCCTCGTTACCTTCAAAACCATCCATCTCAACCAACAACTGGTTAAGCGTTTGCTCACGCTCGTCGTTACCGCCGCCCATACCAGAGCCACGATGACGTCCAACAGCATCAATCTCATCAATAAAGATAATACATGGCGCACTTTTCTTCGCTTGCTCAAACATATCACGAACACGAGACGCACCAACACCGACGAACATTTCTACAAAATCAGAACCTGAGATTGAGAAGAAAGGCACTTTGGCTTCACCAGCAATGGCTCTTGCCAATAGTGTCTTACCTGTACCAGGTGGACCTACCATCAAGATACCACGTGGAATGGTTGCGCCAAGCTTAGTGAACTTATCAGGATCACGTAAGAAATCAACGACTTCAACGACTTCTTCTTTAGCCTCTTCACAACCAGCAACGTCTTCAAAATTGACGTTAATTTGGTCTTCAGTCAGCATCTTAGCTTTAGACTTACCAAAGCTCATCGGACCGCCGCCTTTACCGCCAGCGCCGCCCTGCATGTTGCGCATAAAGAACAAAAATAAACCAATAATCAATAAGATTGGGAAACTGGCTATTAGCAATTGCATCAGCACGCTTTGACGTTTAGGCGCAGTCCCTTGGACTTCGACTTGGTTTTCACGTAATAGAGGCATCAACTGCTCATCAGTCACAGCTGGCCTAATGGTCTCAAAAGATGAACCATTTTTCTTTTCGCCGATGATTTGCTCGCCGTCGATCTCAACACTGGCTACTTGGTTTTCAGACACTGCGGTCACAAACTCAGAGTAGTTAAGGTTATCTGGCTCAGATGATTGATCAAAGCCGCTAAACACCAGTACCAAAACGCCGATTACCACCAGCCACAATAAGGTATTTTTTACCAT
>NZ_JBPYDC010000173.1:0-1538 GCF_051847575.1 Psychrobacter sp. 1U2 | reverse complement strand
CCGTATTGTCATCTCTTTTCATAAAAATCTTAGGGCCATCAAGTTTTTTACTCAATCTTTTGAGCTCAATTAATGGTGTTGGGAAAAATCCTAACGACTGTCTAGGTATATGGTTATATTCCATGTCTTGTCCATTTTATAATAGAAAATGATAGATAATGCTAAGCCTTATCCACTGGCAACCGTTATGCAAAGTGGTTATTTAGCTAATATTAACAGCATAGTTTCAAGCTGCAAAAATATTTATTTAATCATGCACTATGCTCAACAAGCCATCAGACAAAAAAACCCCAAGTAAACCAATACTTGAGGTTTTCACATTTGTGAAAACTACTATTTAATATCAGTATCAGCTAAACCCAATGCAGCTTTGATACCATTCATCATCGATAGCGTCCTATAATTCCTATCTTCTGATTTATCGCCAACCACATAATAAACCAGTTTGAATGCTTTGATGCGTTCTGACTTGGTTTCGATGAGTGTGTTCAAAGACTCAATAGAGGCATCTTCAGCAAAACGAACGATAAGCGTCTGAGTATGTATCATGGCTGCCAATTCGGTGTTCAAAAGTTGACTAAATGGTTCTTGTTCAGTCAGCACTTCAGTCAAACGCATCAGCTGGTCACGGTCTATATTGTCATCAGCAACTATATTACACAAAATCATCATACGCACGACAGCTTCATTAAAACTGCCTTCAGAGATTTTGGTCAGTGCCTCTTCTACCTTTGGCAATTCATGCAGTTCGTCTTTATTCAACAGACGACGTGAGCCTACTGATTCTCCATATTCACGAAACCAAGGCATTGACCAAATCCCAAAGAACATACTCTCTGTATATCTACCCTGCCAATCTCGCCAAAAGTCTAGCGTCACTCTGACACTATCCATAAACATTTTTTCGACTTGCAAGAAAAGGTTGTCCTGCTGCATAGATTCGATGGCTGGCAGTTTCACTCTGGCATAACTATCAGAAGAATGACGCGCTTTTTTAGCTTTTTTTGCAGGGACGAAGTCTTCGCTCTGCTGGTTATCAGTTGTACCAGTCATTGCTTTACTCAAATGACAAGTAGCTACTGCTAGCGGGTTTCTACTACTCCATATACTTCTTTGGAGTCTCAATGGGTGCATAGTACGAAGAAATTGAGCGGAAGTTTCATTGCTCATAGCTTTTACTAGTGGGCGCAAATTATGTTCATAAGCTTGAGTCTGAGTCATAGAATACCGATGTACCGCTTTGAATAATTCTTCATCGGTTCGGTCGTCTCCTAGCGCTTGGTTTAAATCTTTAAAAGTACGACGTTTTAGATCAACGGTAAACGTTTTTTCTTGCCCCGATCCCTCAATATGGTCAATGTGCAACTCATACAATCCTGGTGGTAAAACTTCAATCATATCCATGATTGAGGCTATACCTGTATGCTCATGATTGGCTATTTTGGAGCTGACAAAGATACCTAGATGGCCTACTTGCTCATGAATCATATAGATAATACGTTGACCGCAAACCTCAACATCTCGCTCATCACTATAAG
>NZ_JBPYDC010000172.1:0-1542 GCF_051847575.1 Psychrobacter sp. 1U2 | reverse complement strand
AGATGATTTTAACCGTAAGTTGTTTGTCGCTCGTAAAAAAGCAGAGCAGCGCTTGGCTGATGACGAGCTGTTTTATGTGTGCTCATTAAGTTGCCAAACTATCATTTATAAAGGGCTTGTGATGCCCTCAGATCTGCCAGCGTTCTTTCTAGACTTACAAGATGAGCGTTTGGCGTCCCATATTGTCGTTTTCCATCAGCGCTTTTCAACCAACACCCTGCCGCGTTGGCCACTCGCGCAGCCATTTCGCTATCTTGCCCACAATGGCGAGCTTAACACCATTACGGGTAACCGTAATTGGTCAGAAGCACGTACGCCAAAGCTAAAATCAGAAAAGTTGCCGAACCTGAATGAGTTGTCGCCATTAGTCAACCGTACAGGTTCAGACTCATCAAGCTTAGACAATATGCTTGAGGTGCTGATGTCAGGCGGTATGAATCTGTTTCATGCCATGTCGATACTTGTGCCACCAGCTTGGCAAAATGTCGATAGCATGGATATGGACTTGCGTGCATTTTATGAGTTTTATTCGCAGCATATGGAAGCGTGGGATGGGCCAGCAGGTCTGGTGATTCAAGATGGGCGCTATGCGGTCTGTATGCTCGATCGTAATGGTCTGCGACCCTCACGTTGGGTGACGACTAAGAATGGCTATATCACGGTGGCCTCTGAAGTGGGCGTTTGGGATTATGATCCCAAAGATGTATTAGCAAAAGGACGCGTAGGCCCAGGTCAGATGCTGGTTATCGATACATTGACTGGTCAAATCTTAGATACTAAAGCTATTGCCACCTTACTTAAAAAGGCTCATCCTTATCGCAAGTGGCTGCGTGAAGAAGCGAAACGTATCCGCGATGATGAGCGTTTAGAAGAAGAGCTAGCAGCGCAAGCATGCCGCGGTGATAAGTTAAAAGCTCTGCAAAAAATGTATCACATTACCAATGAAGAGCGTACTGAAATCATTCGTCCCAATGCCGAAAATGGTCAAGAGCCAGTCGGTTCGATGGGTGATGATACGCCAATGGCGGTGTTATCGCAGCAAATTCGCCATGTTGGAGATTTCTTTCGTCAGCAGTTTGCACAAGTAACCAACCCGCCGATTGATCCCCTGCGTGAGTCAATCGTCATGTCGCTGCAAACGTGTCTTGGTGCTCAAACCAACGTATTTGCGCCATCAGAAAAAGACGCGCATCGCATTATCTTATCGTCGCCAGTATTATCAGCCAGCAAAATGCGGCAGCTTGAAACCTTGGATGATCCAGCGTTTCAGATGGCACGTATTGATCTAAACTATGATCGTACGTTAGAGCTGTCTGAGGCTATCAACGCTATTTGCGAAGAAGTGGCACGCGCTATCCGTACTGGTCATACCTTGATTGTATTGTCCGATAAGAATATCGCTGCAGATAAAGTACCAGCGAACGCCATTATGGTAACTGGTGCGGTGCATCATTACTTGATTGCTCAAGGTATCCGTACTGATGCCAACTTAATCATCGAGACTGGTCTGGCACGTGACTCACATCAAGTAGCAGTATTGAT
>NZ_JBPYDC010000171.1:0-1543 GCF_051847575.1 Psychrobacter sp. 1U2 | reverse complement strand
GCTTATTATCGACATTATGTGTGGTTGCCATGTTGAAAGTCCTTTAGTTTGCTTGCTCAGTAGTTTGGGCGTCAGATTGAGCCTCACCTAACCATTTTTCTTCGATTGTCTTAAAGGTCCCTTCTGCTTTAAGTTTGGTGATACCTTCATTAACAGTGTCGATAAGCTGAGTGTTATCCTTTGCCATTAGTACAACTTGCTGCGCTGAAGGCGTATCTTCACCTTCATACGGTACGATAGTAACGTCATACTCTGGATGGGTCTTAGCGGTGTATTGCAAAATAGGCAAATCATGTAGGATAACGTCGACCTTGTTTTGCAGTAGGTCTTCAAATAGTAAAAAGGCTGTGGTTCTTGTAGAAAGCTCACCATATTTGCCAATTTCTTTTAGTTGCTCTGCAGGTTTTGCACCTTCCATACCAGCAACATGTAATCCTCCTAAGTCCTCTAAACGCTTCAAGTCTAAGTCTTTATTTGAGTACATCATGGCTGATGGGTTAAAAAAGTAAGGTGTGGACAAGCCATACTTTACGTTACGATCGTCTTTATAAGAGATACCTGATACCGCCAAGTCACGACCGCCAGTCTCTACGCTATCAAACATGTCTTGCCAAGTTTCTTTATAAAACTCGACTTTAAAGCCTTGCTCTTCTCCAATAGCACGGATAGCATCAATATCAATACCTTGCATATTTCCATAGTCATCCTGAAAGGAAAACGGAGGCATGGTCCCTGTCGTTGCTACTTTAACTACTGGAGCATCATCTGGTAATTTGCTGACAAAAGTATCTTTGTTTTCTGCCACTGTTGGACTGGTCGTTGTTGCGTTTTCTTGCGTAGTTGTATTGCCTGCATTGTTAGAATTGCCACAACCAAATAAGCCCACACTTAGTACAATAGGAAGTACACGATATAACTGTTTCATAATCTATCCTTGAAAAATTGGGAGGTTTTTACAGTTTAATAAATTGTACTTATCGTTTTTTGCTTTCAATAGTTGCTTATTGACTCAATACAACATACCTATACATAAATATATTTGGTGTTTTTAAATTAATGAACTGGCATTAACTTAACTACATTTTGACCAAAAATATTCAAAAAACTAATATTAAGCTCATGGTATTTACATAGAAAGACATATAATATCTAGGTAAATAACATGCTGCACGACTAGTACATTTATTACACAAATTTACAATGAATAATACTTAAGTAACTTTATAAAAGCAATCAAGGTAAACGAGTAGTAAATGATAATCATTACTATTTAATAGGATATAATCGTACAGTACAGTCGCTCTACCCTCGAAAGGGTCGTAGAATAACTTTACATATTGACAAAAAAAGCATTCATACGTGTCGTGCGTACGAATGCTTTTTTGTAAGAAATAGAATAAAAGGTCAGATGACTTTGCTCTTATCGAAATCTAGCTTGTTCCTAACATTTTTTGCTGTTTTAAAGCAGTTTCAGTCAAGTCTTCACCAAACCATTTTGTCGTTAGCACAGCATAAGTACCATCCTTTTTTAATCCTTCTAACC
>NZ_JBPYDC010000170.1:0-1547 GCF_051847575.1 Psychrobacter sp. 1U2 | reverse complement strand
TAGAGCTATATAGTGCGTTGATATTTCACTATCAAAAACACTGTCTACATACAGATGCTCAAACACGCCTAAAAAGCATGCCTCATCTAATGTAAATTCTTGATCTAGCTCAGCGCATGTCAAACGCTTGAATGCTTGAGCCAGAGTTTCATTCTTGTAAATACGACCACCAGGTACAAACCAATCTCCCTGCGCTGGACGATTGTTCCTTCTCCCTAATAATACCTGATCTTGAGCATTTTTAATGATTAGATCAATCGAGACTAGCGGCGTATTTTGGACAATGGTTTGAAATGTATTACGACTTAACATAGTAGACCTAATAGGTACAAAATGATAAAAAATAGGTCTTTGCTAATTACTTACTCAGCACTTCATGCAGCAGATTTAGCTGTTCGGTTAAATCAATCTGATGATTACCGACAAACAGACCGTTTTTATCTAGATATTCAGCGTTATCTACTGTACCTGACACTTCGTAATCAAAATACTCTAGTACTTCTTTATTCTTTAGGAAGTTTCCTGTCACGATCGGACGACATTCAATACCATTATCCACAAGCTTTTTAACCACTTCTTTACGAGTAATGCTAGCACCCTGACGGATAATAAAAGAGAACCCAAACCAGCTACTATTACCAATCTCTTTTTGAATCAGGAAATCTGGATGGTCGGCAAATAAAGATATGAAATATTCAGCATTTTTTCGACGCTGCGATATAAAGCTAGGCAATTTCTTTAACTGCTCTATACCAATTGCCCCACTCATCTCTAACGGGCGAACGTTATAACCGGGTAGTACGAACTTAAAAGATTCCTCAAATGGGTCATCTGATTTAGTACCAGTAAGACTATTCTCTTTAGGTAAGTTCCGTGTCCAGCCATGAGCACGTATACATAATAAGATATGATAAATCTCTTCATCATCTGTGACTACACAGCCTCCTTCCATCGTAGCAATATGATGAGAGAAGAATGAACTAAAGGTGCCCATTAAGCCAAATGTACCTGCTTGCTGTCCCTCAAAAGTCGCACCCATAGACTCGCAATTATCTTCTAGCAGAACAATATCTTTATCTGCTATCAGCGTATTAATTCTAGCAAAGTCATTTGGATTACCCAATAAATTCACCGTTAAAATGGCACGGGTTTTATCGGTAATGGCATTTTCAAGCTGATCTAAATCAATATTTAAGGTATCCAAGTCAACATCGACAAACTTAACTTTTAGACCATATTGCTGTAGTGGAAAATATGTAGTCGACCATGATACGGCTGGTACGATGACTTCATCACCACGCTTTAGAGGATTGTCTTTTTTGAAAAATAGCGCGGCTATCATCAGCAAGTTAGCCGTTGAGCCAGAGCTGGTCATCAATGCATACTTCGAACCGAAAAACGAGGCAAAGTCTTTTTCATATTGCGCTACTTGCGTATTCATCGAGTACATATCAGAATCTATAACACGTTGAATCGCGGCTAATTCTTTTTCATCCCAAGTGCTACTTGCTAACGAATAGTTAACCATTTAGTTTTTCTCCAAATAA
>NZ_JBPYDC010000169.1:0-1549 GCF_051847575.1 Psychrobacter sp. 1U2 | reverse complement strand
CCGCGGAAACGTGCTTGGTCTTGATGTACGATCATCGCCAAGGCATCTACCTTATCACCATTGATCAATACATCAACTTTGACCAGCTTGTCTACTTGATAACGCTCAAAATTATAATCAAGCGATGCAAATCCACGAGAGACTGATTTTAGACGGTCAAAGAAATCCATGACCACCTCACCCATTGGGATATCAAAAATCAGCTGAACTTGCTTACCCATAAAGCGCATATCAACTTGCACGCCGCGACGCTCAATGCACAAGGTCATAACGTTACCCAAATAATCTTGCGGTACTAAGATTTGACAACGGGCAATCGGTTCGCGGAACTCTTCAATATTGTTAGGCTCAGGCAAATGCGAAGGATTGTCGACATAAATGACTTCACCATCTTTCTTTTCGATCTCATAGATAACAGATGGCGCAGTGGTGATCAAGTCCAAGTCGTATTCACGCTCTAGACGCTCTTGGATAATCTCCATATGCAGCATACCTAAAAAGCCGCAACGAAAGCCAAAGCCTAGCGCATCAGAAGTATCAGGTTCAAAAAACAGTGAGGCATCATTAATTTGCAACTTTTGTAGTGCTTCACGAAACTTTTCGAAATCATTGGCATCAACAGGAAACATGCCTGCATAAACTTGCGGGGTCACTTGCTTAAAGCCTGGAATGCGATCAACGTCTGGTGTTTTAGCATGGGTGATCGTATCACCGACGGGAGCCCCTGCAATGTCTTTGATACCGGCAATAATAAAACCCACTTCCCCAGCTTCTAAAATACCTGTATCGACAGGCTTGGGCGTAAACACACCAATAGAGCTGACCGGATGCGCCTCTTTGGTCGATTTAATATAAATCTTATCGCCTTTTTTTACGGTTCCTTCACGCACACGCACCAATGAAACCACGCCTAAATAACTGTCAAACCATGAGTCTATAATCAAAGCTTGTAGCGGTGCTTCGCGGTCACCCGTCGGTGCAGGAATAACTTCAACTAAGGTTTCTAATAGTTTGTCAACACCAAGCCCTGATTTGGCAGACACACGCGGTGCATCAATGGCTTCAATACCAATGATATCTTCAATCTCTTGAATCACACGCTCAGGCTCAACTTGAGGCAGATCAATTTTATTTAAAACCGCCATTACCTCCAAGCCTTGATCAACTGCAGTATAGCAATTGGCAACGGACTGCGCTTCTACGCCCTGCGCGGCATCTACCACCAGTAGTGCACCTTCACAAGCGGCTAATGACCGAGAAACTTCGTATGAAAAATCGACGTGTCCCGGCGTATCAATAAAGTTGAGCTGATAGCGCTCGCCATTTGGATGATCATAGAACAGGGTTACTGATTGTGCTTTGATGGTAATACCGCGCTCGCGCTCGATATCCATGGAATCAAGTACTTGTGCTTGCATTTCACGATCTTGCAAGGCACCACACATTTGAATAAATCGATCGGCAAGCGTTGATTTGCCATGATCAATATGGGCGATAATAGAAAAGTTACGAATATTGGCTAATGCAGTCACAAAGCGCCTACTAAATA
>NZ_JBPYDC010000168.1:0-1551 GCF_051847575.1 Psychrobacter sp. 1U2 | reverse complement strand
TGATATTTGCTCTGGTGCTGGACATGATGCCTTTTGGATAGCAGATGTAGCGCCTTCTGCAATGATTATGTGCCCTTGCGTGGATGGTATATCGCACAATGAAGATGAAGAGATTTCCTCTGAATGGGCGATTGCAGGCACTAATGTGTTGTTACATGCGGTATTAGAAACAGCGATCATAGAAAACTGATAGGTACCATGGGCAAGGCATTCAATAGGTATTTCATGATCGTAAAGTATAGAGGCGCTCTATAAATCAGTAACGTTCCTACGCCCTACAGTATTCAGAAAGCAAGTTTTTTTGATAATAGTTCATTGTCGATGAATGCTTGAGGGTGAGCGATATAAAAATTTATTAGGACAATTGCTCGACTTAATAATATAACAAGGATGTTCAATATAAGAACCTCCCTCCATTCTGAAAGTAGTCAGTTGTTTCGGTATTGGTATTGGAGTGATTGTTACTACAGGATATACAACAATCTATAGGGAATTTGATTATGTATAGTTCAAATGAAAGTTTGATTTTAGGTTCTTTAGTAGTTATATATTTCTTATTTTTATTTGGTGTATCGTTTTATATTAATAAGAAAAGTATTAAGACATATGACGATTATAATGTTGCGGGAAGATCTGTATCGATCTTTCCTCTTATCTTAACATTTGTAGGTACTGCGGTCGGTGGTGCAACGCTATTAGGTTTCATGCAGAATGGTTTTCTATATGGAATGGGGCAGCAATGGCTAAATTTTGCGATTTTCATTTCAGGTGTGCTGATGCTGGCGTTCTTTTTAAAGAGAATTCGGGCAATTGGCGAGAAGTATCAAATGGTAACGATTGCAGACTTTACTGTCTTAAGATTTGGTGAGGGCGCTAGAATCCCTACAGTTGTAAGTGTTTTGGTTGCAAACTGTGCGTTGACAGGAATGCAGTTTGCCGCTATTGCCACCATACTTAATTTGACAATGGGGCTAAATATAACCACTGGTATTTTAATTAGTTGGGTTCTACTTACATTAAAGACCTATTACGGTGGCATGAAGTCCGTGATTTGGCAAGACGCTTTTCATGGAACGATACAGACAGTCGGTATTTTTGTCTTATTTGTAGTCGTGATTTTGGCTTCTGGTGGCTTGCAAGAAGTATCTAAACAAGCCGCACTTGCTAACCAAAGTGAGTTTTTAAGTATACTCGGTATTTCGCCTTCTGAGGTGTTTGTTTATCTATTAACTATTGGGGCTTATCAGTTCCTTAGACAGGATTTGTGGCAAAGATTTTGGGCTGCTGGCAGCGCTAAAATAGCTAGAAATGGCTATTGGATAGCTATTGTTTTAGGTGCTTTGACCGCCTTTATGGTTATTGCTATCGGTGTTATGGCCCGCTTTGGGTTGAACCTAGGAGAAATCGATTCTAGTCTTACTTATTACATAGTAATTGGAGACGTATTTAGTTTTCCAATGATTGTAGTGATGATTATTGCCCTACTTGCAACTGTTATATCAACAGCCGACTCTTTCTGTATGGCTGGTGCCTCTTCAATTATAAACGATA
>NZ_JBPYDC010000167.1:0-1552 GCF_051847575.1 Psychrobacter sp. 1U2 | reverse complement strand
AACTTTAAAATAATGTGGTTAGGAGCCAGTGATGAGTAATGCTGATATGTATACAAATGACTTTGGCGGACTGGTGACAAACAATGGTCATGCCAGTGATGAGATAGTCATTCAAATGACTGACGTCAGCAAATGGTATGGCGACTTCCAGGTTTTGAGCGACTGTACTGCCCACGTACATAGGGGTGATGTGGTAGTGGTTTGTGGCCCATCGGGCAGTGGTAAATCGACCTTGATTAAGACTGTCAATGGTCTTGAGCCTTTTCAAAAAGGTGAAATTATGGTCAATGGTATTTCAGTCGGTGCGCCAAAGACTGACCTACCTAAGCTGCGTAGTAGCGTTGGTATGGTGTTTCAGCACTTTGAGCTGTTTCCACATTTAACCATTATCGACAATCTGACCGTCGCACAAATTAAAGTATTGGGCCGTAAAGAGTCTGAGGCCAAAAAGAAAGCGATGGCATATTTGGATCGGGTGGGACTGACAGCGCAAGCGGCGAAGTATCCGGCCGAGTTGTCTGGAGGTCAACAGCAGCGGGTCGCCATTGCCCGTGCGCTTGCAATGGATCCCGTAGCGATGCTGTTCGATGAACCAACCTCCGCTCTTGACCCTGAGATGATTCAAGAAGTACTTGATGTGATGGTCGAGCTGACACGCGACGGTATGACAATGATGTGTGTGACTCATGAGATGGGCTTTGCCAGCCAGGTGGCCAATCGTATTATTTTTATGGATGAGGGCTATATCGTTGAGAATTGTAGTAAGGATGAATTCTTTGAAGGCGCGAAAAGTGAACGCGCGCAGATGTTTTTGTCAAAGATTTTGAACCATTAAAAGTTTATTTCATTTTATAATGATATCAAGCGTCTATAAATAGGCGCTTTTTTGTGTAAGTAAGTTTATATCCTCAATATTGAAATGAGTGACTACATCGTAAGCGATGCGGGAGAATAGATGAGTGCATGGCTGTTTACTGATACAATAAGAGCAATCATATCCAGCAAATTTTGTAAAACTTAACAAACATAATAGTCAACTTAATGGGAGCTTATATGAGTGCAGAACATTCATCTACATCAAAAGGTATCGTCATTGTTGGGGCAGGACTGGCGGGTTGGCATGTCATTGACGCCATTCGTGCGAAAGATAAAGACATTGCAATCACGTTGGTCACGACAGATAGTGCAGATCGTTACCACAAGCCCATGCTAACCATGGCGATTAGTCAAAACAAACGCGCGTCGGACTTAGTACGGGCTACAGGTAGTGATGCAGCTAAGAATGCAAACGTCAATTTACTTGCCAATACCCAAGTCAGTGACATCGATTCAGCCAGTCAGCAATTACATCTTATCTCTGCTACGCGCTCAGATCCGGCCAATGTGGATTACGCCACTATTGGCTATGATAAATTAGTACTAGCAATGGGCGCTCATCCTATCTTTCCGCAAAGCTTGCCAGAAGATTTGGTTTGGCACGTTAATCATATTGAACGCTTTGGTCAACTGCAAGAAAAGCTGGCAACGGGTAGTCAACATGTCGCTATCGTCG
>NZ_JBPYDC010000166.1:0-1553 GCF_051847575.1 Psychrobacter sp. 1U2 | reverse complement strand
CGTTTTCATCCAGCGGCTAACTTTGAACCTGAACCTAATACAGTACCTACCTATCAGCCGCCTAAAGCGCAAAGTATTAAAGAGATACTGGCAGAGGTTAAAAGTGATGTTCATGAAACTAATATAGACGATAAGTCTGACATAGAAGCCAAGTCAGCTGTAAATTACAGTAGTGACGATACAATTAATCATAATAACGAAGACAGCAAAGTAGATAGTCAAGCGGATAACTTACCATCTGCGTTAAAAGCCTACTTACGCACGCCTGAGCAGCGACAAGCAGATATCGATGCCATCAAAGCTGAGAGCCGCTTACGCTGGTTGGCCTTCTATTATCTCTCACGCCGCGAATATGGCAAAGCTGAGTTAAAGCAAAAGCTACTGGATAAAGAGCAAGATCCTGACAAAATCGATGCGCTGCTTGATGAGTTTGAGGAAAAAGGCTATCAAAGTGATTATCGTACGACCTTAATGCTAATTCGAGAAAGCATTCGTAAAGGTCGTGGACGCGGACGTATCAAGCAAGAGTTTTATCGTAAAAAAGTTGAGATGCCAAGCAATATAGATGAGCTTATTGATATGGCAAATGCAGAGTCTGATGAGTTCAGTGAGTTTATAGATGATAGTGCAGACAATTTGGTTGAAGGCGTGGATTGGCTAAAGCTAGCAGTGGTCGCTCGTACCAAAAAGTATGGTAATAACATCCCTACTGAACAAAAAGACAAGGCACGCCAACTACGGTTTTTGCAGTATCGTGGATTTAAGAGCGACATCTGCTTTGCCGCGCTCAACTATACGCTAGAAACGTTAGATGAACGCTTTTAACTGGCTTTTGTAGTCAACTTACTACTTATTGTTTGAAACAAAAACGGTCAAAAAAAAGAGCACGTTATTAAATGTACTCTTTTTTAGACTAAAACATGGCGTATTAAAACTGGAAAATACTTGTCTTATTTCAACGTGCCAAGACGACTAGATAATTGGCTAACAATCTGGTCTATCTCTTGATTGGCCTCTGATTCATTATCTAAGTTGCCATGCGGTGTTAATTGATTAAAAACCTCTGGTAACAGCTCAGCCAGACCTTGACGTACTTCTACATCATTAGCACCAGTATGCGCAGCGACTTGTTGAATTTCTTTTTCATCAAATAAACGATTGATGTCATTAGGGTCTAAATTATCATTAAGCTCGTGGTTACTCATCCAAGAGCGCGCTTGGTTGTCATAACCCATACCTGTAACTTTAGATAGCGCGCCACTAAGTCCACCATTACGTTGAATCCAGCTAAGCACCATAGGCATAAGAGCTGCAACTAACATACCCTTACCACCAAAGCCGCCTCTAGTACGCTGACCGCCTAACACACCACCTAATATATCACCCAGCCCACCTGCACCAGAAGTGATACCGCCGCGCTGACCACCACCAGTCAAGCCGCCTAAGATATCATCTAAACCCAAACCATTATCTGACTGAAGGTCATATTGTTGCGGATTATACTCACGTGTCTGGTTGCGACTACCCGTTAATACGCCGCCCAAAATATCGCC
>NZ_JBPYDC010000165.1:0-1555 GCF_051847575.1 Psychrobacter sp. 1U2 | reverse complement strand
AACCCAACTGGCAAGTTCGTTATTGGCGGACCTGTCGGTGATGCAGGCTTAACCGGACGTAAAATCATCGTCGATACCTACGGCGGTATGGCTCGCCACGGTGGCGGTGCCTTCAGTGGTAAAGACCCTTCAAAAGTCGATCGCAGTGCCGCTTATGCAGTACGTTATGTCGCCAAAAATATCGTCGCAGCAGGTTTGGCCAAGCGCTGTGAAGTACAAGTCAGCTACGCGATTGGAGTTGCTGAACCTACTTCTATATCAGTTAATACTTTTGGTACGAGTAAAATCAGTTCTGATGAAATCATTCGTCTGATTCGTACGCATTTTGACCTGCGCCCTTATGGCATTACCCAAATGCTAAACCTACTCCAGCCTATGTATCAACGCACAGCAACCTTTGGACATTTTGGACGCGTTGGCTCTGAGACTGCCTTTACTTGGGAAAAAACAGACAAAGCTGAATTGCTAAAAGCAGATGCAGGTCTATAAATCTATATTCAAATACACTCAATAGGAGTCGCTTATGTCTCAAGATAATATTGATAACAATGCTCAAAATCACAATGCTGAAGCATTGGCTGAAATCACCCCTGAAATGCAGGCATTTTATCAGCGTGCTGACGCCATCATTGGTGTTGCGAATAGCCAATTGGGTCCTGATGCTCATTCAGGGCAAGTCGGCGCTTCATTGCTTTATGCAGCTGCGCGTTATAGCGCTTCGGTCGCCTCTATTGGTTTTGTAAAGGGTGATGACTTTGCAAAAGAAAAAGACGATATCGTAGAGTTTTACGTTAAGCAGTACCGTCAGATGCTAAGTGACAATTTGACTGATTATGCACAAAACTTTGATAAATATGTTCAGCTCAATCAAGATGATAAGTCGTCTAAATAAACACCCTATTATCTAATCCGAAAATGAAAATCCCAGCCTATTTATAGACTGGGGTTTTTTATTGGCTATCTTTTTAACAGATGACTGACTACAATTAGACTAGTACTTAGGAAACTTAAGCTATTTAAGCTTAGGCCGTCTTTAACTTATAAAAGCAGATATAGCAGAAGAGTCTGCTTTATAACCGATTATTAGTTCATCCACTACAACAGGACGTTGTAGTTTTCATAAATTGCGACTTTCATACATTATGCTTTTCGTAAATAAGGACATCTTATGTTTAATAATAATTTTTGGACATCTTGGCGTTCATGCTTGTCGTTACTTGGAATATCTGTAGCGATGACAATAGCAGGCTGTAGTAATATTCCGAGTGTCGCCGAGCCCGACACTACTCCAATTCATACACCAGCCACTAATCAACCAGCACCCAGTGATAATCTATTTACTAAGTGCCCGCCTCACAACCCAGAGCAAAACATGTGTACCATGCAATACGACCCTGTTTGCGTTACTACTAAAGTTGGCTCGGTAGTCAGTTATCGTACGGCAGGTAATGCCTGCTCAGCCTGTGGCACAACTGCAGCGATAGGTTATGTACCAGGGAAATGTATCTAAACTTTTAATAGCCTTAAAAAATCTAGCGTTATACTTATAAAAAAA
>NZ_JBPYDC010000164.1:0-1558 GCF_051847575.1 Psychrobacter sp. 1U2 | reverse complement strand
CACTAACACTTAATATAGCTTTATAGCTTAAACATTAACCACGTAGACCGATGAACTCTTCACGGCCACGATAGCTTGCGCGTACTTGCTGCTCGATACGTAATAGCTGGTTGTATTTCGCTACGCGATCTGAACGACACAATGAGCCTGTTTTGATTTGTCCTGCCGCTGTACCTACTGCCAAATCTGCAATGGTGCTGTCTTCAGTTTCACCTGAACGATGCGAGATAATCGTTGCGTAACCGTTTTTCTTCGCAAGATAAATTGCATCTAAAGTTTCTGATAACGTACCGATTTGATTAAATTTAATCAAAATTGCATTAGCGATGTTTTTATCAATACCTTCTTGCAAGATGGCAGGATTGGTCACAAACAAGTCATCTCCGACCAACTGGACCTTATCACCGATTTGCTCAGTCAAGTATTTCCAGCCATCCCAATCAGACTCATCAAGACCGTCTTCGATAGAGATAATTGGATACTGGCGCGCCAGCCCTACTAAATAATCTGAAAAACCTTGGCTATCAAAGGCTTTATTACCCTCGCCTGCTAAGACGTATTGACCATTTTTATAAAACTCAGTAGCGGCGCAATCCAAAGCTAAATGAATGTCGTCACCAGCCTTATAACCAACTTGCTCGATCGCTTGCATGATGACAGTGATGGCTTCTTCGTTGCTACGTAGATTCGGTGCAAAGCCGCCTTCGTCGCCGACCGCTGTATTTAGACCTTGTGATTTTAGGACAGATTTTAAGCTATGGAAAATCTCAGTGCCAGCGCGCAATGCTTCTGAGAAGCTTGTAAAACCAACTGGCTCAATCATAAACTCTTGGATATCAACTGTGTTATCCGCGTGCTCACCACCGTTTAAGATGTTCATCATCGGTACAGGCATCGTTAAAGAAGTCTGATTCCGCAAGTCAGCGATGTATTGATGCAGTGGCAAATTTTTTGATTTGGCAGCAGCTTTAGCAGTTGCTAGAGAGACGGCCAACATGGCATTAGCGCCTAGATTGTCTTTGTTTTCTGTACCATCTAGCGCAATCATCGCATTATCGATGCTTTGCTGCTCAGTGACATCTTTGTCCATTAATGCACTACGAATTTGACTGTTGACATTGGCAACGGCTTTTTTGACGCCTTTACCCATGTAGCGATCTTTGTCGCCATCACGTAGCTCGAGCGCCTCACGTGAGCCAGTTGATGCGCCACTTGGAGCAGCAGCACGGCCAACAGTGCCATCAGCCAAGATAACATCGGCTTCAATCGTTGGGTTACCGCGCGAGTCTAAAATCTCACGAGCGCGAATGTCTTTAATTGCGGTGACGTTGGTAATTTCTTCAGCGTACATAATGTCTGTTAATTCCTTTGGTCATGCCAAGTTTGTGGGATAAAAAACGGCAACTAGAATACAAAAAATAAAGAAAAGTATCTGATAGCTCATGCATTTACAACAATGATAAACCATCATACAACCAGCTGTTTTTGAAAGTCATTGAAGGTCTATTCGATACAATAATACTCGGCTATAATGCTTGGCATCATAGCATATATTTAG
>NZ_JBPYDC010000163.1:0-1568 GCF_051847575.1 Psychrobacter sp. 1U2 | reverse complement strand
AACCGTGACGCCGATTTTTTTGTTGCCTTATATTGGGCTTATGAGTAGCTTGGCGCTATTTATAGCATCATTGGCATTTAGTGCATGGCTCTGTACCAAGCTTGCCATCCAAATAGAGAACGACGAGCCTATCAAGGCGTCTGATCATGTCACCAACTATTTGCTCTTTACCTCGGCACTAGTCATGACGGTGGCGTTTATTATGATGAACAGAGTGGATACTGGCTATCAAACCGCGACGGGGGCTTGGTTTATCAAAGATACGCTGGCGGGTAGAGACTTGGCAGTCACTATCACTGACAAGCCAGGACAGTCGACGAGTAGCTGCTGGGTATACGCCACCCAAAAAAACTGCCATTGGTATGGTGAGATTGCCGTAGAAGCCATTGGACAAACCAAGCCCGAAACCTTGGTGTTTTTGGGCGGGGCAGGTATGGGCACACCAAGTGAAGTGGCACATTACAATCCTGAAATGGCGCTTACCGTTATAGACATCGACAAAGACTTGCCAAAGATTATCGAAAAGCACTTTTTAAAAGCACCCATCGCGGCAAATATTGAGTTTATAGGTGATGATGCTCGAGGTTATTTGACCCGAAATAAACAAGCCCGTTATGATTTTATGCTCATTGATGCCTTTCAAGGTCAACATGTTGCGAGTAATCTGTACACGCTTGAAGCGTTGACACAATTCAAAGCCAACAGCAACGATATCATGGCAAACATCATTGGCATACCGCGAAAGGAGCATGGCTATACCCAAACCATTCTCAAAAACTGGCAAGAAGTATTTGGAGATACTGCCCACGTGCTGACCAAATACGGCAGCGTCAATCTACAAAATATCATGCTATGTAACTTTGCCTGTCCCGGTAGTCAAAAGCTGGCTCAAGCTGAATTTTTTAATGCGCAGCAACCGGTGCATACCGATGATTTGCCTAGGTTGGATAGGTATTATTATCGGTCTATAAAGAGTCTATAAAAAAACCATTTAACGTTATCACAGCGTTAAATGGTTTTTAGATTTAAAAAGCAGTATTAAAAATCTACTTCTCTAAATACTGAATCTTACCCTCGACACCGTCCCACTTTTCAGCGTCTGGCATAGGCGGCTTCATCTCCGTGATGTTTGGCCACTTTTGCGCCAGCTCCTCGTTCAGCTGGATGAATATTTCTTGCCCTTTAGGCACTTCATCTTCTGAGAAGATCGCATTGGCTGGGCATTCAGGCTCGCATAGTGCGCAGTCGATGCACTCATCAGGATCAATGACAAGGAAGTTTGGCCCTTCATAAAAGCAGTCCACAGGGCAGACTTCCACACAGTCAGTATGTTTACAAAGAATACAATTATCTGCAACGACGAAGGTCATATTGAGGTCTACCTGTTATTGATTCGGCTAATGCCTGAATAGAATAATGAAAATAATGCATATTTTAGCGCTTTTAAACGATTTTAACAAACCCCTTTAGCGACTGATGCGTTGTCTAAGATCGTACAATAAGTCATGAGCTTGCTTAGGCGTTAGACTGTCAGGATCAGTATTTATCAGCTCGTCATATAAGCTAAG
>NZ_JBPYDC010000162.1:0-1570 GCF_051847575.1 Psychrobacter sp. 1U2 | reverse complement strand
CACAAAAATCTTAAGTATTTTTAACCCATATTTGTCATGGACGATTGAAAGTAGGCGTTTGATATACGTGTTTTGAGACTATCGTAGTACTGTATGATTATATTATCAGCGTAACATGTTTTAATAGAGGTTTAACACACATTGATTGAACCTCATCTTTATTATTTTATTTGTATGTATTTATATATAGTAAGTCGATAGTACTTTATACGAGTGCGTTGTCACGTATCGACCATCACGCTATCTGCAACTGGAGAACCTTTTTTATGTCAAAATACACCATGCCAGATGATAACCAGTCTCAAAGCAACGGCCAAGCTCGTTTTACCGTATTCGGTGTAGGCGGCGGTGGCGGTAATGCTGTAGAACATATGGTACAGCAAGGTATCAAAGGCGTGACGTTTATCTGTGCCAATACTGATAGACAAGCCCTTGATCGTCTAACCGTACCGCATAAACTGCAACTTGGCGCTAAAAGTAATCGTGGTCTAGGGGCGGGTGCCAATCCAGAAGTCGGACGCGAAGCAGCAGAAAGCGAAGAAGAAGCGATTCGAACGCTACTTGAAAACTCAGACATGGTATTTATCACAGCTGGTATGGGCGGTGGTACAGGTACGGGTGCAGCGCCTGTTATCGCGCGTATTGCTAAAGAGATGGAAGTGTTGACAGTGGCAGTCGTTACGACACCATTTAAGTTTGAAGGTGGTAAGCGTAATAAATCTGCTAAAGCAGGAATTGAGCAATTAACAAACTTCGTTGACTCTATTATTACTATTCCTAATGATAAACTTATGAGTGTGTACGGCAATATTTCAATGAAAGATGCATTCAAAAAAGCGGATGACGTCTTATTGCATGCAGTACAAGGTATCGCTGAAACTATTGCTCGTTCAGGTCTTGTCAACATTGACTTTAACGATATACGTACGGCAATGACGGCTAAAGGTCATGCGATGATGGGTGTTGGACGTGCGAGCGGCGATGATCGTGCGCGTCAAGCAACTGAAAAAGCAATTAAGTCACCTTTGTTGGATGATCTGTGCTTAGAAAACGCGAAAGGTCTATTGGTCAACGTTATTTCTTCTGAAACTTTATCGCTAGATGAGTTTAGTCAAATCAGCGAGATTGTTGAAGGTATAACGGATACTGATGAAGCAAACATTTTCTATGGTTCAGTTGTTGATGAAGAGATGGGTGATGACTTGCATGTTACTGTGATAGCCACAGGTCTAACATTGGATGAAAAGATGGAGAAAGCGCCTCAAGTCCAACAGCCAGTACCTTCTGTCACTAGTACCCAATCAGTAGATCCAAACTTACATACCAGTGCATTAAACAGTCAAAAGCATTCGCAAAATCAGACGTATCAAGATAATGGCGTACGTTCTACATCTACTCAAGAACAACCGCAAACTAAAACCAATAGCATTCAAGATTATCTAAAACGTCAACAGAACAAATAGTATGTTTTAGATAACTATACTATTTGTAATGTATATATTTTTACATTTGTTTTTTATATAGTTCTTAAACATATCACCAACAATATATTAAACATAAAAAACCAGCA
>NZ_JBPYDC010000161.1:0-1573 GCF_051847575.1 Psychrobacter sp. 1U2 | reverse complement strand
CGACAAAATCAAAAGCTGTAGCATTATTGACCCTGAATATTGCAAATATAACACTGTCTATCAGTGCTCGGTATTTTTCGACAATCAAGACGACAAAATGCAAAACGTCAACTTTGCTGAGCAGAATTTAAAGCTAGTACACTGGCATGAGATTGTCGGTGATATCTTACCTATTGACGCCTCAAAAGCACGTGGAATTTTAGACGTCTGCCAGTATTTTGGTATTGATGCGGCCGACTGTATAGCATTTGGTGATGGGTTAAATGATTTAGAAATGTTTGATTTGGTTGGCTTTGCGGTAGCAATGGGTGATGGTAAAGACGAGTTAAAGGCGCGCGCTGATTTCATCACTGGCACTATCGAAGAGCAAGGTATTCAGACAGTATTGAACCCTATTCTACAGGCTCAAACAGGTAAAGCAGTATAATAGTGTTTAAGATGATATTCTGTAAAAAAAGCCAAATGACATAAGCTAGACGATAGAGAAAAAATACAAAAACCAAGGATAACCATGTTTACTGAATACAAAGCGAGCGGCGCACGGCCCGATACTGAAGTACCCACCCCCAAAATTATTTTTTTTGATATCGATGATACGCTCAGTCGCAAAGGCATTATTGCCGAACATAACAAAGCAACCCTTGAAGCACTTGCAAAGACCGATATCAAATTGGTCATCTCGACAGGACGTTCTAAAGCGATCTTACCTCCTGATATCTTAGCCTTACTTGATGCCGACGTGTTGGACGCTATTATCTGTATGAATGGACAATACAGCTTTAACAAAGACAGTATCATCAGTCATTATCCGTTATCAGATGCGCAGACTGACAAGATTGTATTACTGTGCCAAAAAAGTGAACTTATTCATAAATTTGACTCAGCGACTCACATTGCCTGGTCACATGAAAATGAGCGTTTGCGTGAATACAATGCTATAACGCCCAACTCTATCCTTGATCCGGAGTATTATAAGTCAAACACGGTCTATCAATGTTCGGTATTTTTTAACAATCAACAAGACCAAATGCAAGAGATCGACTTTGCTCAGGATGAATTAAAATTGGTACATTGGCATCATATTGGCGCAGACATACTACCAGTCAATGCATCCAAGGCAAGGGGCATCACAGATCTGTGCCAGCATTTTGCTATTGACGCGCGCGATTGTATGGCGTTCGGTGATGGATTTAATGATTTAGAGATGTTTGACTTGGTCGGCTATGCGGTAGCAATGGGCGATGCGCAGCCTGCTCTGATTGAGCGTGCAGATTTCGTCACTGGTACGATTGAAGAGCACGGAATACAAGCGGTGATTAAACAGCTTAAGATAGCATCGTAAATAGAACGGAATCAGACCAAACCGTTGCGATAGCTTTTTTAATGGCTAAACAAAAGCCCTTATCAGACACTGATAAGGGCTTTTTAATTTCAAAACAACATTAAGTTTTAATGATTATTTAGCAGCTATATAGCCTTTAAATCTATTCATTGAGCAGGATAAAATGTCTCTGCACCCGGCCCTACAGGCAGACCCAGTACAAATACCCAAACAGAGAACAAGATTGTCCAA
>NZ_JBPYDC010000160.1:0-1575 GCF_051847575.1 Psychrobacter sp. 1U2 | reverse complement strand
AAACAGCACCGCGCGGTGCCTATTGTGGCACCATGGGCTATATGAATTTTGATGGAAGTGGACAGTGGAATGTACTCATTCGTACGTTGCAAGCTAATAGCTTAACAAATACCAAGACAGAGGTCAGCTTGTGGGCAGGCGGCGGTATCACTGTCGCGTCTGATCTTGAAGAAGAATATCAAGAGTGTCTCGACAAAGTGGGCAATCTACTAAACGTATTGAACCCATCAGACATCATATAAGAATTTGTACCAAATATTTCAGCATGCAAAATTCATATAGTGAACTCTGCTGTCAACTAATCATTTAATATCGTCCTGATGAAAACTTAGCCCATATTTGAGATAGTCTCACTATCTTCGCTATACGTTTGCATAGCGGTCAGTGCATCAATCAGGCGCTCATGCTGTGCTTGTGTACCAACAGTAATACGAAGATATTCTTGAATGCGCGGCTTATCAAAATGACGCACAATGATGCCTTGCTCGCGTAACTTAGCGGCCACTGCGCTTGCATTTCCATCTTTAGGACGAGCAAATACAAAGTTGGCATGCGATGGCAGTACTTGATAGCCAAGCGTTGTTAGCTGAGTCGTCAATGACTTGCGCAGATCAATGACTTGTTGGCGGGTTTGTTCGAAATAATTATTATCCAACACACTAGCAGTTGCGCCAGCTTGCGCAAGTTTGTCCAATGGATAACTGTTGAAGCTGTTTTTCATACGCGTCAACGCTTCGATTAATGAGGCATTACCAAAGGCCATACCCACACGTAGTCCAGCAAGTGATCGAGACTTTGAAAAGGTTTGAGTCACCAATAAATTATCAAATTCATTGATCAAACTGACTGCTGAAACTTGCGTGCCAGAATGGCTTTCATCTATACAAGCAAAGTCAATATAAGCTTCATCAATGACTATCACCGAATTAGAATGCTCGCTGGCAAGTTTACGAATATTGGCAAGCGATAATAATAGACCTGTTGGCGCATTGGGATTGGCAATAATAATACCGCTACAAGGCTGACGATAAGCATCGGGATCGATACTAAAATCATCTTCCAATGCAATCTGTACCAGCTCTACACCAAAAGTCTGCGCATAAACAGGATAAAAGCTATAGCTGATATCTGGTGCTAATACAGGACGTTCTTTTAGAAAAAAGCTGGCAAATACTAAAGCAAGAACTTCATCTGAGCCATTACCGACAAATACCTCGTTTATATCAAGATTATATAACTCGGCTAATGCTGCGCGCAGATCATCAGATTCAGGGGCTGGATACAGACGTAAATCGTAAGCCTGCTGCTCTAAGACGTTAGCAATGGCCTCCCCTACCTTCGGTGATGGTGGAAACGGGTTTTCGTTGGTATTCAGTTTACACAAATTGGCATGCTGAGGCTGCTCACCAGGGACGTAAGGTGACAAGTTACGTGCTTTAGACGACCAAAGTCTGGTATCAACTTTTTGTTCACTCATAAGTTATCCTACTAGTAGCTAAAAGAGTTGCAAGACCTAAAATGACAGTAATAATAATGTTTTGTCGATATCTTATTAAATTCTATACAGCCTCAGTT
>NZ_JBPYDC010000159.1:0-1577 GCF_051847575.1 Psychrobacter sp. 1U2 | reverse complement strand
CTCACGGCATGGTAAACTCCACGCGTAGCAAGACCAAATAGGCATCGGCATGGCGCGGCCCGCGTTCGATGCGGGTAGGTTGCTTGAGCGTATCAGCGATGATACGCCTAGAGGAATGATCGTCCACGACAGAACCCGGCTTATCGGTTTACCAAACCTTTTTTATTGTTCGTGCTTTATTACTAATAGTGATAACAATTACAACTAATTTGAATTAAATTTAGATTTTTTGCAAAAAAAGCCAATTAGGGGTTGACGATATTCACCTCTATCGGTATTATACCGAGCCTTAAATGGCGATGTAGCTCAGCTGGTTAGAGCGCACGACTCATAATCGTGAGGTCGAGAGTTCAAGTCTCTCCATCGCCACCATCTATATAGCAGTAATGCGTAGTATGAATAAATCCAATCCTTTGTGGTTGGTTTTTTTTTGTCTAAAATAAGTCGTTAGACAGTGTCTGTATTAATGATACAAGCTCAATAAACAATCATTACTACTGCTATTTACTTGCCAATTTCTTGCTAAATCATAGCTTTATCTACCTACTCACAGATTATTTCTTGTAACTTATGCCCCTCTTACTTATCATAGGGGCTGTTTTTGGTGAAGTCCTGTAACGCTATGTCTGTACAATTGCCTCCTTATCGTCCTATTAAGCATCGCAGTGGCCTCAAAGTCATGGGCGCCGCATTCCATGCTTTACTGATGCGTGAGCTACAAACACGCTTTGGTGGTTATCGTTTGGGCTACCTGTGGGCACCGCTGGAAATCATATTCCAAGTTGCTATCTATTTAGTAATTTTTGGCGCTGTTATGACGCGTGTGCTACCAGGGATAGATTACATGCTATTTTTGGTTGCAGGTTTGGTGCCGTTTCGGATGATGAGTACGATAGCGACACGGTCTTTAGGAGCGGTAGAGGCCAACCAAGGCCTCTTAATGTACCGCTCTGTACGTCATATTGATGTTATCATTGCGCGCTCGTTTTTAGAGCTGGTTATTTACTTTTTTACCTTTGTACTTTTATTAGCAATATTGCTTTTTATTGGTATTCCTATTAGTTTTGCGCAGCTACATATAGTGCTGTTTTGTTGGATAACCTTATTTTTATTTGGTTTTGGTCTAGCAATGATTATGATGGTCGTCGGTTATTATGGTGGCGAAATTAGTAAAATTATCAGTTTAATTTTCACTATTTTATATTTTGCTTCTGGGATTATCTATTCTATTCATATTATTCCAGAACCTTACTTTAGCTATCTACTTTATAACCCTTTTATCCATAATATTGAATTAATGAGGCATGCTTTTGCGCCTAATTATCCAGCTTATCATATCGACATAACGTATTTTTTAAAGTGGACTGTCGTAGTCAATTTCTTAGGTTTATTGATGTATAAAGCAGTAGAAAGAGATTTGATACGGTCAAAGTAAAACATCTAATAACTCCTAAATATAGTGTTTTATAGGGATTAGTTCTAACTCATGGTAAGTAAATGATCGAGATAAAAAACGTTTCCAAGTCGTTTATGACTAAGCAAGGTCGGCATTATCTATTTAAAGACTTAAACCTGAC
>NZ_JBPYDC010000158.1:0-1581 GCF_051847575.1 Psychrobacter sp. 1U2 | reverse complement strand
AATGACTGTTTTAAATATTGTGTTTCGATCCATTATTGCTCAATATTTATTGATACTAAATAAAAGCAAACAAAAAAGCCTCCAAAGTTACCTTTGGAAGCTTCAACATAGCACAAATTACATTAGTTGGGTATATTCGTTATACTGCATATACATTTGTTCCCTTGTGACTCACAAACCAGCAATATCTTATACACAATAATTACCGCCCTTTACTTTTAAGTAGTAATAATGTATACAACTTAAACTATTTGTAAACCTACGCTGTTAGACGACATGTAACTTACTAACAGTAATTACTAGCTAACACGGTTCCATGCATCACGTGATGCAAGGCGGGCATCATCCCATGCCAAACGTGAATCACCTTTCACCTCTTCCCAAGAACGTCTTAGGTCGTGCTCATGATCTTCAAAACGTGCATCAGCAGGATAACGTGCTCTGTTGGCATAACCTACTGCATAAGCTGGGTGTAAGTCACGCTCAAAATCATGGCCTTGCTGATAATAGCTAGTATTGGCATGTTCTGCACGCCAGTAAGCTTCTTCGCGAGTTGGATCTATCGCTTCTGCTGCTGCATGTCCTGCGCCGCCACCAACAACTGCACCGATAGCACCACCGATTAAGGTACCAAGTGGTCCTGCCATTGTACCAATTGCTGCTCCTGCAGCTGCGCCACCAACACCACCGACACCTGTACCTACCGGATGAGATCCTGGCTTGCCAGTAATAGGATCTGCATTAAGATCTTTCTTTGTCTCTTTAGACATATTTTTTACTTCAGTCCGATCAATGTTGTCTCGATCATTAGTAACTACTTTTCTGTCGACCACTTCAGGATCGGCCGTTCTACGGGCATTGTCAGCAATGATACGCTCTTTATCAGAGATTCCTAAATCATCATCAGTGACAATGTGCCCATCTGTACTAACTAACTGGTCACTAATATGAGTAGAGGGATGTGAGTTGGGATCTTCTATGATAGAACCATCGGTACTAACTAATGGGTCACCAGCAAAAGTTTTATTATTTTGATAGTCATTTATGTGTTCATCTTCTAAAATCACACGGTCGCTACGATTTATATTTTTATTACTCATAATTTTATCCTTAAATTGGTTATTATTTATAAATTTAGATTGATAAGCCAAACTTCTAATTGGCTACTATTCTTGGTTAACCACAATTAAAGTATAAAAATCATCAACACTTATCGATAGAACGTTTATGTAAAATATGTCGATGTCATGATGACCTTAGGTTACAGGATGTATAATTGTTAGTCAGCCATATAAACCTTATATTAAGAATGTTAAACAAAGGCATCTTATATTTGTATATCTCTCAAACTTCCATTAGCGCTTTAGCAATCACTTGTTGCCATTTATCAATGTGCTGCGCTCGTCTATCAGAAGGCATTTGAGGCTCAAAAATCTGGTCGACTTTCCACGACTCCTTAATTGTTTGATCGTCATATAAACCATTCTTTAGACCAGCCAATAATGCTGCTCCTTTAGCGGTAATTTCAGTGTCTTTAGGTCGTAAAACAGGGACATTGAGTAAATCTGCTTGAAACTGCAT
>NZ_JBPYDC010000157.1:0-1583 GCF_051847575.1 Psychrobacter sp. 1U2 | reverse complement strand
CAGGAGAACGAGCATTAGGGTTAAAAGCTGACTCAGTGTGCATCATCGCTTTCATTAGGCCTGGATCAACGCCATGCCGAGTAGCAGAGGCACGAATATAGCTATCATAAGCATCGCGACTACCGCTTTTGCTAGCAGAGCTACTGCTATAGCTGTTACTACTACTATCACCGTCATACATCTTTGAGTCTTTGTAATAAGTCACTTTTACTTTTTTAGTAAACTTATCAAAATTACCAGTCGGATTGACGTTCGTTAAGAGAACTTGGCCACCCTTATCTTTATATATGTACATGTTACCAGCTTGAGCGGTAACCGAGAGGGTAGATAGAGCGATAGCAGTCAACATAAAAGGAGACAGAAAACGGTTAAATAGAGGGGCAATTTTTATCATAGAAAATATCACTTTTTATCGAATAACAGCAAATTACTCTGCTTATAGGCGTAATGTTTTGTTTAATAAAGCCATTATTAGTAGCTGCAGGTTGTCACACCAATGACTGCCATAAATAGCCAACAAAATTACGTCTAACCAAAATCACTTGCAATAGATACAAAAGATAATAGTTGCTTACTATATCATAAAATAACTTTTAACCCTATAACCTTGGTTTGGAATAAGCACTAAATATTTTTAATAAATATTTAGAAAAATCAGATATTAACGCTATTTTTATTTTGAACAAGATTGATAAATACGTTTACTTATAATCTGATTATAATGTTATAAGGACAAGCGAAAGACAAACAGTTATATAGGTTTAGACATTTCTGATAGACATAAGTTTTTAAAATAAGACACATATCGGGTTTGCGAGTGACTGGTTTTAAAAGTGACTGAATTTAAGATTGACTAATCTTATATGCTTTATAAGCACCAAACTTTAAATGCCTAAGGCACTGATAAAGATAGGCACCCAAACTGCTGTTAGTAAACCGTTGACTGCCAGTCCAAAAGCAGCATAACGTCCAGCTGTATGACTGATTTGCCAAGCTTCTACTGTACCAAACGCATGAGCGGCCAATCCTAATGCCAAACCTTTAGCGCGGTCATCATCTATACTGCGAAATAAGAACCGAGCCAGCATGCCGCCTATTAAACCTGACACAATGATAATTAAGTTGGCCATTGCTAAAGGCGCTTTTATCAAATCTGCCACACTAAGGCCAATAGGGGTCGTTACAGAACGAGTAGCGAAGGCTAATAAGGTGTCATGACTTAACGAAAATAGATAAGCCAATGACATGGGTAGGAGGGCGCCGACCACACTAGCGATGACTACAATATTGGTCAAGCTTTTGACAGGTAACCCTTTGAAGCTCATAGCGGCTAGTGGCACAGCCAATAATACGGTGACGTAACCTAATAAATGGTCAAAGACAGGTTTGGCAACACTATAATAATCATTGTAATCCCACCGTGAAATAAACAAAAATACAATGACTAAGACGAGTGCAGTAATGACCATTGGTAACCAAGATATCTTCCTTGCCAATACGCGAGCAATAACGTGTGCGGCTAAGGTGAGTAATATCGCTGCCAAGGTAGCTATAAATACACTATCAAAGCTCATGCTGTCTCT
>NZ_JBPYDC010000156.1:0-1585 GCF_051847575.1 Psychrobacter sp. 1U2 | reverse complement strand
GAGCGCTCACAGATCATCGTCGACGTCTTCACCCAAAAGATGTCACAAGCCCTTAAAGGCTACATGATGGGCGTGTTCATGATAGGTTTTTTTGTCATCGGTCTCGTCTTTACTTGGGGACTGTATGAAAGCGCCATCGACGCCATCGAATTTGGCAAAGTCACCCAAGATTTGCGCATCTCCATGATGCCCATCTACGCCATCAGCGCCTTCTTAAGTTTACTGCTGGCCATACGCTCCCTAATCGAATCCATCAACATCTTTAAAACAGGCGAATTCTTTGACGCCGAGGAGACAGGCGCATGAGTCCAGAAATGATTGGCGCCATCGGCCTATTGGTCATGATTCTATTGGTTGTCATACGTGTCCCAGTTGCTCTTGCCATGCTTGGTGTTGGCCTGGTTGGCTTTGGCGCTGTTACCTCAGCCGGTGGCGCTTTGCAGATGCTCAAAGACATCCCCGTCGACGTCTTAGCAAAGTACGACTTTAGCGCCATACCTTTATTTATTTTAATGGGCGTCTTTGCCACTCACTCAGGGATGGCCGGCAAACTCTTTGAAGCTACCCGTACCATCTTTGGCGGTGTCAGAGGCAGTCTTGGTATCGCTGGTATCGGCTCCTCCGGCATCTTTGCCTCCATTTCAGGTTCTTCTTTAGCCACTGCCTCCACTATGACCAAAGTGGCCCTGCCGCAAATGGAGAAATACGGCTATCAGCCAGGCTTTGCTTGTGGCATCTTGGCTGCGGGCGGTACGCTTGGCATTATGATCCCGCCCAGTATCGCCTTACTGGTTTATGCCATCCTAACCCAGCAGTCCGTTGGTGACATGTTTATCGCAGGCTTCTTGCCCGGCATGCTTGGCATGCTCATGTACTCGATCACTGTCATGATCATGGTGCGCTGGAAACCGCACTTGGCTCAGCGCGGCGAGTCAACCTCTTGGAAGGCCAAGCTACTCTCATTGACAGGATTGATACCGTTCACCTTTATCTTTATTGTGATCATCGCCGGTATCTTCTTTGGTCTGTTCACCCCAACAGAGGGGGCTGCAGTTGGGGCGTTTGTTTCTTGGGCCTATGCTGCTGTCAAAGGCATGCGTATGGAGGGACTAAAGCAGTCATTGATTGAAACCTTGGCGTTGTCTGCGGTGGTGTTCTTTATGCTACTTGGGGCAGAGGCACTTGGCTACTTTGTCTCAGTCTCTCGCCTGTCTTATTCGTTAGCGACGTGGATTGGGGGACTTGCGGTCAGTCCGATGATTGTTTTAATCTGTATTTTGTTTATGTACTTTTTACTTGGGTTGTTTATGGATGCCCTTGCGATGCTGGTGATCACTATTCCCGTGGTGTTCCCAATTATCTTGGCCCTTGGGTTTGATCCGGTGTGGTTTGGGATTATTGCAGTGTTGACGGTGGAGCTTGGTCTTATCACGCCGCCCATGGGGATGAATATCTTTGTAATTAAGGCGATGGCCCCGCATATCAAACTATCTGATATGTTTCGTGGAGTGGCACCGTTTATTGTCTCTGATGTCATTCGCTTGGTTATTCTGGTTGCGTTCCCAGCGATCTCTTTGGTGCTGCT
>NZ_JBPYDC010000155.1:0-1585 GCF_051847575.1 Psychrobacter sp. 1U2 | reverse complement strand
TGTGGCGCTAACTAGTGCTCAGGGAGTAGCAACAGGCATAACAGGTTGGGCAGGTATTCCTGCAGATATAATAGGTCTTATCATCGCTAATCTGCGTGCTATTGGTGAATATGCGACTTACTACGGTTTTGACATGAGTGACAAAAATGAGCAGTTATTTGCTATGTCATTATTGGCGGTAGCCACCTCTGCTTCTGCTGAGGAGCGCAAAGCGGCGCTTGATGATACTTTTAGCACGGTAAAAGACCCAGAAGTTCTGGCCTTTAATAAAGTTAACGAAAAAGTAGCTTCACGAGTCTTGCGGCAAACGGCAACTAAGGTGGCGACTAATATGGTCAAGACCAAGGCTGCGCAAGTCATTCCAGCAGTAGGGGCTATGGTAGCAGGTGGGGTTAACGCCAGCTACACATCAAACGTATGTGAAGCTGCTTATCAGTGCTATCGCGAACGTTTTTTAAACCGTAAAGAGATATAGAGTTTAGAACCATCAAGCGGTCAGCATACGTCGAAAGGTCAAACTAATACGACCTTCATTTGCCTTAGTTGTTTTGGTGATACTGTGTTTCCAGAACGTTTGGGTATCACCATGCATTACGATAAGCTGGCCTGACTCAAGATAAAGCTCGACTTTATCGTGAGTTTTTTTATGCTTTAAGACAAATTTGCGCGTGGCACCCAGTGATAAAGACGCGATAACTGGCTGCACACCCAGCTCTTTTTCATCGTCTGCATGATAGCCCATACCCTCAGCACCTGATGGGTAATAGTTAAGCAAGCAGGAATTGAAATCAGCTTCAATTCCTGTCTTTGCCAGCTGTTTTTCGATGCAGTGTTTCACATGAAACACGGAATTTGACCATGGTACACTTTGGCGCGTATGTCCTGAATAGTGATAGCTGGTATTGTTATTACCCATCCAAACAATCTGACGCGCAGTGACATGAGTTTTACCAAACAAAGTCACGACGTCCGAATGCCAAGGAAGCTCAGCTAAGAGAATGTCGTAGAGGTTATTGGGATTATCAATAATAACCCCTAAATCGTTTACTTTGCCATCATAAGGCAATAGGTTATCAGTAGGCATGGGCGCAAAAAGATCAGTCATCGTTTGGTTTATCTTTCGCCTTTATAATGCTCATTTATGATCTGCGCACATAGTTCAGGCGCTTCCATCGGTAACAAATGCCCATAATCAGACAGCGATATCAAGCTGTCATCAGGTACAAATTTCTGCCATTGCTTACGGACTTTATGATTGATAAATAGAGTCGGCTTGCCTGTGACCAGTGTATAAGGACAACGCAGTTTTTTAAGGGCACTATCAATATGCGGCGTACCAAAATAGTTGGCAAGTTCTTGTTCTGGATCGAAGATTAAAGAGTAGCTGCCGTCAGTATTGGCAACGAGGCTTTGCTCAGCGAACACTAGTAAATGCTCATCATTGATACGTCTGTAGGCACGTTGTTTGCGCAGATGCTCGTAGTAGTCATTGATACTTGACCATTGGGTTTGCTTGGTCAAGGTGCTTTTAAACGGTTCACGGCTGAGCATAAAAGCACGTGGCAATAGGTTATATAACGCTGTT
>NZ_JBPYDC010000154.1:0-1591 GCF_051847575.1 Psychrobacter sp. 1U2 | reverse complement strand
TGCTCTCTGGTATTTTGCTGCTGCTCTCAGAACCCTTTCGTATCGGCGATCAGATTGTCTCAGGCGATTATGAAGGGACTGTTGAAGACATCAAAATCCGTGCGACGACTATCAGGACTTATGATGGTCGGCAAGTGGTCATTCCAAACTCAGATCTGTATACGTCAGCATTGACTGTCAATACGGCGTATAAGCAGCGCCGTCTGCAAGTGGCAGTCGGTATCGGCTATGAAGACGATATTGAGACGGCAAAAGCGGAGATTTTACGTGCGTTAGATAAGGCCGATAGCGTATCGACGAAAGCTAAACCAAGTGTTATCGCAACTGGCTTTGGTGGCTCGTCTATAGATCTGACAGTACGCTGGTTTATCGAAGATGGTACTCAAGCAAACAAAGTCGCCTCGATTCATCAAGTCATCGTTGAGATTAAGACAGCGCTGGATGCAGCAGATATCAATATCCCCTTCCCAATAAGGACGATAGATCTAAGCGATCCTTCAGTAAAAGCCATCGTCAATAGATTAAATGAACATCAAGCTGTTAATACCGATAAAGCTGAAAAATAGCTTGATTACAATAAGGCCTCTGCTTTGGCCACAATGTTTGTCTACGTTGAGTAGTCTTTGCCTATGACTAAAAGAACCATCGCCCTTGGAGTCATGAAACTTAGCGTGGCTCAAAAACAAGACCACAGTGCTTTAGATACCTTAACTGAAGCAGCTATGGTTGCGTTTAATCAAGTTGTCCAAAAGACGTTGGATATTGAGGTGTCGTCGTTTTCCTTTACAGGGCATAGCCTTACTCCTAGCAGGCAAGGCTACCAAGCCCTCGACTTTGTACAGATCGGTATCAACGAAAAGACTGAACGCAAACTGGCCTTTTTGCTTATCGTTACAGATGTTGAGATTGCCGCCGCGTCGATGTCCTACCTTCTTGCGCTGCCATCGCAGCTTACGAACGTGGCTGTAATCTCCACGCGCCGCTTGGTCGATCATGGAGAGGACAAGCTTTTACAAAAAGGGCTTCGTACCGAGCGACTTACCACGATAATGCTGCACTGCTTTGGGCGACTGCTCAACCTAAGCTATACAAAGGAGCCAACCAACTATTTGGCGCGAGTGGAGATGTCAGACGATCTTGACGCCATGCGACATTTCACAGTGATTCAGCAGCAGCAGATGGTCAAAAATTTGCCACAAGAAGCCAATGATCGTTACTCTAGGGGCGGTAAGCTTACCTTTATCATACGTCACATCTTAGGCAACCTTCCTCGAATATTTCGCGGCGCTATTAGAGCGAATCCGTTACGCATTACCACCAAGCTACCAACCATGATCGCAACAGCGCTTTCAGTGATTATCGTCCTTATATTTGGCGGGGAGACATGGGATTTTGCTGCTTCAGTTTCCTACGGACAGCTCACAGTCTTTGTGATTACAAGTTTTTTGGCAGCCAGCTTTGTGCTATATCGAGCTTTTTCTTTTCGGCTGATTGCAACACGGCGAGGGCAGACGTCGGAGAGTTCAGTGGTTACAGCGGCAGCCACCTATTTGGCACTGGTACTGACCTTAATTTGTATGTTTTTTATGTT
>NZ_JBPYDC010000153.1:0-1593 GCF_051847575.1 Psychrobacter sp. 1U2 | reverse complement strand
ATAGCAACTTGATTATTGATGATAGTTGGCGTGCCATTGGTAATCATTAACTGTAGGCCAATCTTACCATCAGGTGTAATATTTGGGGTTGCCTCCAAGCTCAACGCTGCTTCTTTAAAGCTGGTAGAGGTGGCTCCACTAGCTGATGCTTCTTGATAAGGAATTTGTGTACCAGATGAAACCTTGGCGGTTTGTTTATCAGCGGTTAAGATCTTAGGAGTAGAAATAACTTCACCGCGGTTGTCTGCTTGTAATGCTGACAGCTCTAGATCTAGCATGATATCTGACATAGCCAGTAGACCAAAAGCAATACTTCCCGCAGGATTCGCCACACCCAAATCAACGTTTAGATTGTCAGGACGACTGATATCGTAGGAAGGATAAGAGACGGTCTGACCATTGACTGTTGTTGTCTCAACATCAAAATCTTTTAAATCCCACAAGGTTTGATTACTACCACCGACCAGTAGGTTGCGGTTATTGGCTGCACCATTGGATAAGATACCCCAGCGTACACCGATCTCTTTACTAAAACTATCAGAGGCACTCACAATACGCGCTTCGATCATCACTTGACGTACTGGAATATCGATTTTGCTAATAAGCCTATGAATATTTTCAATACTATCAGCCACATCTTTGACGATTAACGTATTGGTACGTTCATCAATCGTTACCGTACCGCGATTGGACAATAGGCTATTGCTATCTTCTACGCGACTACTGTTTGAGCTACCGCCAGACGGACCACTGCCCTGAGAGATAAGGTTGAACACATCTTGAGCTTTAGCATAGCTCAAACGTATATACTCAGTGCGTAATGGCGCATAGGATTCGACGGCTTGCTGAGCTTCAAGCTCTTGCGCTTCTTGTGCTGCAAGCTCAATTGAAGGTGCAATCAGTATAACGTTACCATTTTCACGCTTATCTAAGTTTTTGCTTTTTAGAATAATATCTAGGGCTTGATCCCACGGCACATTGATAAGACGGAGTGTAATATTGCCACTAACGGAGTCACTAGCAACAATGTTCATATCAGTAAACTGCGCTAAGATATCTAGTACGCTACGAATCTCAACGTCTTGAAACTCCATAGATAGTGCTTCACCACTATAGACCTTTTCTTCAAGCGTCGGTTCACGCAATAATTCAGGTTTGCTAATACTGATATTTAGCTGATTGCCTGACTGATACGCTTGATACTCATAGTCACCAGTCATGTTAATCGTAATAACACCGCTTTGACCTTGATTTTTGGTATCAACACTATCTACAAGACCACTGTTAATATTTAAACGACGTAATAAATTTCGAGGCACGGTGCTACCAGTCATACGTACTAATAGCTTGTTACCTTGGCGCTGTACATCAACTGGAATGGCCTCATTGGCGAGCACAATACTGACATTACCGCCACCATTATTCTCCGCTGTAAAATTCAAGGCACTCAGACCGTCGTAACTATATTGCTGGCTTACTTGCGAGGACGCCAGCCTAGGATCTAATAATGGGTTAACGCGAACAACCATCGTGTCAGTAGGCGCTTGTACCTTAATGGCTTCTGAGCCGGTAACGACAGGGGTAACCCCAGCG
>NZ_JBPYDC010000152.1:0-1618 GCF_051847575.1 Psychrobacter sp. 1U2 | reverse complement strand
ATAGCTGTTCGCGATCATGCGGCGTATTAAAGTCAAGATAAGGACCGATAGGTACGATACCAGTTGGGTTGATGTTGGCATGACTGGTGTAATAATGGGCCTTAATATGATTCATATTGACGGTCTCAGCTATACCTGGCACTTGGTATAAATCTCGCAGGTAACCCCAAAGGTTAGGGTAATCAACGATACGGCGCAGGTTACATTTAAAATGACCGACGTACACGGCATCGAAACGCACTAGGGTAGTAAACAAACGCCAATCGGCCTCGGTAATGGTATTACCAACCAAATGACGCTGATTCTCTAAGCGCTTTTCTAATACATCTAACGCATCAAATAGCGTATTCACAGCTTCTTCGTAAGCTGCTTGCGTGGTTGCAAAGCCGGATTTATAAACCCCATTATTGACAGCAGAATATACAAATGCATTAATCTCATCAATCTCTGCTAATAGCTCTGACGGTATAAAATTACCTGGTAGCGCACCAACCTCATCAAAGGCTGAATTGAACATGCGAATGATTTCAGATGACTCATTGCTAACGATAGTGTTGGTTTTTTTGTCCCATAAAATAGGGACAGTGACGCGCCCTGTATAGTCTGATTTTGCTCTAGTGTATATCTCATAAGCGTAGTTAGCATGTGAGATAGGGTCGGCAATGACACCCGCACCTTCTCTAAATGTCCAGCCGTGATCACCCATATAAGGATGAACGACCGATAGCGAAATCATATCTTCCAAACCTTTAAGTTTACGATAAATAGTCGTACGATGCGCCCAAGGGCATGCTAGAGATACATACAGATGATAGCGATTAGGCTCAGCCTTAAAGCCACCTGCACCTGTTGGTCCTGCGCTACCGTCTTTGGTAACCCAGTTTCTAAAGCCTGACTCTTCGCGTTTAAAATGGCCGCCACTAGCGTCGGTATCGTACCATTGGTCCTGCCATTTACCATCGACTAATAAGCCCATACCGATCTCCTGTCTATTTTGATTTTAGTATTGATTTTCAATTTAAGTTTGAATTAAAAACGACGATAACTAATATTGACAAAGATAGGTGATCGTTCAGCTTGAGTATTTATTAAAAAGGGTATGCAAAGAGGTGCTATCTTCTTATAATTTTGTAGTTATCACCAAGCGTTTATCTCGTTCGTAATCAATCCTACCGTTATATAGTCATTATAGTTTATGGGCTATAGACAGATAAACAGCAATAATCACAAATGAAAGTTCTTGTTTAAAGAACAATGATAAACCAGGTTAGGATGTATTGGGCATTAACGACAAACCAGCCGTAAAAAATAGCGAAGCAGTAAGCTTTTATTTTTCACCCCAAAAGTTACCGTTCGCTATGTCTTGTACAATGCTTATTATTGAAACTTGGACAGTACCAAAATCCAGTCAGTGTTACTATTTAGCTGTGACTTACTTGAGTATCATAATCAATCAGTCGCTCTGGTTCAGACGACTCACTAAGAATACGATTACCAACGACACCAGAAGTAATTGAGCCACTAACATTGACTAAAGTACGCATCATAATCTGCGGTACGCTTAGGATCGAACGTGAAGTCATTGAAGCGTTACCTAAGCTTAAACTCATACAGCTAA
>NZ_JBPYDC010000151.1:0-1618 GCF_051847575.1 Psychrobacter sp. 1U2 | reverse complement strand
AGGTGCGGTGGGGGCGAAGGGGAAAAACGGACTAACAGCCGTTTTTCGATTCGCCGGAGCGGGACGCGTAGCTTGACTGAATGTATCGCCAGCCCTCCACTCAAGCCTACCGCGCAGCCTAGCGCAGTATCGAGCATTCGCGCCCGAATAATCTCTTGGACACTCGCCTGCGCAAGCGAGGTAACACTGCCATACTCAGCGATAAATATCGTTAACGGAGTGATCAGTATTACGGCCAGTCCGTAATGTCGATCAACCAGCGATTCAATACACAGCATCATAAGCAGTATTGCGAGCGCCACCTCCCACATTGATAGATTCCAAGACAACATCCAGCCGGCAACCACCATACCTACTAAGGTACCCAGCAGACGATGCAGCTGTTTAATCCATATCGTGCGCATTTGTATGCCTTGAATAATAATAAAACAACTGACCGCAGCCCAGTATGGATAAGGCATGTCTAGCAGCACTGCTATCGATAATGCCAAGCTAACAAAACTTGCAACGATGATACTGTCACTGATTATATCTGGCTCATAACGATACTCTGGCACAGCAGTAGAGGGGCGCGTCACTAATAAAAACAGCGTATATAAAAGTGCCATAAACATTGAAAAACCACTGCCCAACATCACAAGCCCAGTGGCTGATAATATCTGTTCAGCTGAAACAGGAATGAATAGAGCAATTGCACCCGCCATCATGACAAACAGTCCGGCAGGCGGCGGCTGACGATAATAGCGACCGAAAACAACAACGCTAAAGGCAATCAGCGCAAATACTGGTAGTTTTAGTAAGGGCACTTGCTGCGCAATCAGTCCGAGCGCAAAGCAAAGCGTCATCGCAAAGCTCCACGCCATCACCGTCACTAAACGATAAGGCAACCCGCCTACAAATGGTAAGTTTAATATAACCATGGCTCCTAAAGACGCCTTAATCCCTGCATGTAGTACCCCAAAATATGCGCCAACAAAGACTGGAAAACTGATGGCTATAGCAGCGATGATCGGCATATGCCATGGTCGGCGGCTTCGATTGACCGTGAGCAAATGATCAAGCTCTCCACGAATTAAATGCTTAATATAAGCGAGCATTTATTGTCCCTTCTGTTTTAGCGATGTGAAGAACCCATACACGTTCATAAATTATTACCCTCATACATTGTTTGTGCTTACTGTTCATAGCTTAAGTTAGACAGCCCTAACCATCGCAATCCTCTTCTATATTAAGAAACCTATTGCTATTTGATAAATTAAATTAATATCTAAACCATCAAGTCATGAAAATTAATTATGCATTGTATATTTGTCTCAAAAGAACATTTATACTAATCATATACATATGACCAGTATTCACATAGCTTGTCATTTTACTCAGTACATTGTGATTATAACGATAATAATCTAATAGCGATAACCAACCGTATTTATCCATTCTTATCTCTAATACGAATACAAGCTTATAAAAACCAGCCATCGGTCGTACTAGAGCAAACCAAATAAAGAGATCAACTATGTTAACTTACAAAGCTCCTTTACGTGATATTAAGTTTTTGATTAACGATGTATTTGACTTTCAAACGCATTATAAAGACTTAGACAATGGCGCAAATGCT
>NZ_JBPYDC010000150.1:0-1622 GCF_051847575.1 Psychrobacter sp. 1U2 | reverse complement strand
TGTCGTTCTACTGGGTACCTTTGCAGTATTGTATGTCGCAGGCTTTAGTATTAACGTTCTCACAATGTTTGCAATGGTACTGTCCATTGGTCTTTTGGTCGATGATGCGATCGTCGTCGTGGAGAACGTTGAACGTATTCTGGAAGAAGATCCTGATATTTCTATTAAAGATGCCACCGTTCAATCTATGGGCGAAATCAGTAAGATTGTTATTGGTATTGCCATTATCTTGTCAGCAGTGTTTGTTCCTATGGCCTTCTTTGGCGGTTCAACAGGGGTAATTTATCGACAGTTCTCGATTACCTTAATTACTGCTATGGTATTTTCTGCCCTAGTTGCGCTTATCTTCACTCCAGCGCTATGCGTGACGCTACTAAAGCGTGGTAAAAGTCATGAAAAAGGCAATACTGAAGAGAAAAAAGGCTTTTTTGGTTGGTTTAACCGTGGTTTCTTTAAGCTTAGCCGCAAATATGAAACCTCAGTTGGTAAGAGCTTCCGTTTTAAATGGCTTTACCTAATAGGTTATGCCGCCATCATCGGTATCATGGCTGTTGTATTCTTACGCATTCCAGGCTCATTCTTACCAGAAGAAGACCAAGGTATTATGTTTACCTTGGTTCAGCTACCAGCTGGTTCGACACTGGATGAAACGCAAGATGTACTCGATAAAGTCAGTAACTATTATGATACCCAAGAGGGCGATAATATTGCCTCTGTCTTTACCATCGCAGGCTTTAGTTTTGCTGGTCAAGGACAGAATATGGGACTGGCCTTTGTGCGTTTATCAGACTGGGAGAACCGTTCTGGAGAAGAAAATACCGCACAAGCAGTCGCAGATCGCGCGATGGGGTACTTCTTCACTCAATTAAACGAAGCACAGGTATTTGCGATCGTACCGCCAGCGATTACCGAACTTGGTAATGCCAGTGGTTTTGATTTGATGATTCAAGATACTGGTAACCTTGGACACGAGGGCTTACTTGAAGCACGAAACATGCTGCTCGGTATGGCCGCACAGAACGATCAAGTCGCAGGTGTGCGTCCTAACGGTCAAGAAGATGCACCGCAGCTAAAAGTAAATATCAATCAAGAACAAGCAGCTGCCTATGGTTTATCAATGGGTAGTATCAACAGCGTTATCTCTACCGCTTGGGGCTCAAGCTACATCAATGACTTCGTCGACCGCGGTCGTATCAAACGCGTCTTTGTTCAAGGTGAGCCTAGCAGCCGTACCAACCCTGATGATATCGGTAAATGGTATGTGCGCAACGACATAGGTGATATGATTTCTTTCGATGCGTTCTCTAGCAGCGAATGGCAATCCGGCTCACCGCGTCTGACGCGCTACAACAGCTTGCCATCTATGAACATCCAAGGTAGCGCCGCGCCTGGTCTTAGTACCGGTGAAGCGATGAGCTCAATGGAAGCTATGATGGAAAAACTGCCTGACGGTGTCGGTTACGAATGGACGGGTATGTCACTTGAGGAGCAAAAGTCAGGTGCTCAAGCGCCAATGCTATATGCCCTTTCAATCTTAGTAGTATTCTTATGTTTGGCTGCTTTGTATGAAAGCTGGTCTATCCCCTTCTCTGTACTACTTGTCATTCCTCTTGGGGTATTAG
>NZ_JBPYDC010000149.1:0-1625 GCF_051847575.1 Psychrobacter sp. 1U2 | reverse complement strand
GTTCTTACTCCAATCATGGTCAACGATATGCCGCGGCTTGGTTGTCGGCTCATATCTTACGGGCACAGATATTTTCCCCGTAGCTCCTATTGTCTCCCAAGTACCAAAAACCCGTGCTTGATAAGTCTTTTGCGGCAATCTGTCAATGAATTGTTTACTAATATTGGTCTGAGCGGCCGCATTTTTTGCAAAGATAAGCAGGCCTGAGGTATCCATATCCAACCGATGAATGAGTTTTACGTCAGGATTTGCGCGTTCAAGTCGTGCCAATAGACTGACCTTTAAAGTCTTACCATCGACACTTAATAACCCTGCAGGTTTGTCTACTACCCAAATATCGTCATCTTCATAAACGGTAATCTCGCGCGCAAATTTTTGAAAAAACTCTACTGGATACTGAGTTTCTTGTAAATTCATGGCAGCGATGTCTTCATCGGTAAAAGGCATAAAAAATAGCTACTTCTGTAAATGAGTTTAAATACGGCAAAAAAGCATAGTAGGTTATGTATACGTTTTTACCAGGCGAATTATAAGGACAATCTACTACCAAGATGTAGCCTGTGTTAATTTGTGTTTCGATTTATTGTACTAATACTAGTTGTTAAGCATTTTAACCACCCTTTGTCTGTCAAGACGTGGCAAACATGCTAATATAATGGCACATTTTCACTTTCATTCCATACTTCTTAGGCTGTAACTGGGTAATTTGTTAGACAGATAAATAGGACTGGCTCATATAGCAGATATATGTTTCCACCCAATTTATCAAACTATTTTCATCTATTACTAGCCAAAAGATGATACAACAAGAGAGAATAATTATGTCAGACCTTATTGTTAATACCACCGATGCAGACTTTGACCAAGACGTACTACAATCTGATGTCCCAGTCCTAGTAGACTTTTGGGCGACTTGGTGTGGTCCTTGTAAGTCGATAGCGCCTATCTTAGAAGATTTGGCCAACGACTATCAAGGCAAAGTAAAAATCGTCAAAGTCGATGTAGACAACAATCCACAGGCAGCAAGCCGCTTTGGTATTCGTAACATACCAACTTTATTCGTCTTTAAAGACGGCGAAAAAGTAGACTCAGTAATGGGTTTACAGCCAAAATCTGAACTTGCTAAAGTACTTGATAAGCATTTATAAATTATATATCAATACCCTCGATTGTTTGAATAAATGATCAAAATTGGCCATTATCTGTACAAGATGATGGCTTTTTTGCATTTTTATTGGTCAAAGAGCAAATTATGCAAATTTTTTAACAAAAATAATTGACAAGCCTGACTTTAAAACCGTATAGTCTGCTGTCAAGAGAAACATAAAATTTCCTGATGCGTCTTAACGCTATTCTCCTCGTGTTTATCAACACAAAACACAATTGTATACTGAACGAAACTACTAACTATAACTATTGATATAGAGCTTTCATTGCAAGCTTTTATATCCCAAACTCTTATATAGTCCTCTTTATATTCACATTTGTCATCCTGACACAGTTTTGCGCAGCTGATGATAATCTGATACATAAAAATCAATGCTATATAAATCTTAACTCTGTGCACACATCCTATCGCTACACTATCGTTGTTTTAATCAATGTCGTGGGTTGTGCTGCTAATG
>NZ_JBPYDC010000148.1:0-1630 GCF_051847575.1 Psychrobacter sp. 1U2 | reverse complement strand
ATAAAGTGCTGCGGCCAAATGCAAAAGGCAACAAACAGCGCGATGGTTTCGGTGCCTTCCGTCAAGCCGTTTAAATAATAAAAGCTTTTATATTTAAACTGTGGTTTATCCAGTTTAAACTTTTCTGCAGCGATGGCAAATGCTAAAAAGCTGGAGCCTGTACCAATAAAAGCGGCGAGTAATAAAGCGCCTGCAATGGCGTTTTGTTCAGGATTTGCCAAGATAAAGCCTAGCGGAACTGCTGCATAAAATAAAAAGTCGAGCGTAATGTCTAAGTAGCCGCCTGCGCTTGAGCTTTGCTGTGCATGACGAGCTAGCGCGCCATCAAGACCATCAAAAATACGATTCAATACAATCGCTGCAAGTGCGCCATACCACAATTCAAACGCCAGCAGTGGTAAGGCTAACATGCCGATTAAAAAGCCCGCCACCGTGAGTTGATCAGCCGTGATACCGCGTTTGTGCAATACAACGACCACAGGGGCTAGCATCGGCTTAATCATGGGCGTGAGAAATTTGTCTAGCATGCGCTTGCCTTTTATATTTCGCTTCAATGTTTAAGGTTATAATTCTAAGACTACAGGTTTAGAGCTACAGGTCTAAATGAATGACTTTACCCTTTGCGGCCTCAGCATCGCTATGATCGTGCGTGACCATAATGGCGGGGAGTTTATGGGTGCGGATTTGCTCAAATACCAGTTGGCGCGTGTCTACTCGCAGCTGGGTATCGAGCTTGCTAAAAGGCTCATCAAGCAGTATCGCTTTTGGCTCGCTCAATAGTGTTCTAAGTAGCGCCACTCGTGCTTGTTGTCCGCCCGATAAATTATCGGGATGGCGATCTCCCATGCCTGCTAGCCCCACTTGTGCCAGCGCTTGTGCTATTTTTTCACGGCGCTGTTTTTTATTGCCCACTTTATTGCCTTTAGGCATCGCAAAAGCAATATTACCTGCGACCGATAAATGAGAAAACAGTAGAGCATCTTGATACAGTACCCCAATATGCCGTAGATGCGTCGGCAAATGACTTACGTTTTCATCATTTAACCAGACCTCACCAGTAGCAGTAAAACCATTGGGTAAGGTACCTGTTAGCCAGTTCAATAAGCTCGATTTACCACTGCCAGAGGGGCCCATGACGGTCAGTATCTCACCACCAGTAATTTGCTCATCTAGGCTGAGTAATAGCTCGTCTTGTCGATATAACTGTAAGTCTTTTATCTGTAACGATGATTGCATCAAGGGCCCTTTTTTGTGTTTTTAACGACTGAGTTTTTAACGTCTGGATTTCTAACGAGTGCCACTTTTAAAGAAATACTTCGGCAATACCCACGCCAATATAAAGCCAATTAACGGCAGTGCCATTTGGATGATGGCATACACCGCACTGGTGCGCCTACTGGCACCATTGGCGAGAGTCACCGCTTCGGTGGTGATGGTGGCGATACGTCCGCCGCCTGCCAGTAGCGTCGGCAGATACTGACCAAAGCTAATGGCCAAACCAAGGGCGATAGCAATCAAAATCGGTGCAAACAGCTGGGGCAATTTGACCTGCAAAAATACTTTAGCAGGAGTTGCACCAAGGCTCGCCGCCACATGAGCAAAACGCGGGTCTAGACGCCTGTAGCTACTG
>NZ_JBPYDC010000147.1:0-1630 GCF_051847575.1 Psychrobacter sp. 1U2 | reverse complement strand
CTCGCAGGATAGTAAGAATGGAGTGTACCCGTGGATGCCATGCCAGTCATATTTAGAGCTAGGGTTTGCACCTTTATTAATTAGTAGCTTTGCTATTTTTCGCATTTCTATTAGATCAAATGACTCGTAATTTGCATGAGCTTGTTCTTTGAAGACTTCAGATAGCTCTTTAAAAATCTCCATTGCGTTTGAGTTTTTCATACTTTGAGCAAGATGGTTAGTCACCTGTTGTCTATTAACACCAAAACTACCTTGTGTGTCTCTGATGAAGGTCGAAAACTCAAAGTCGTTCATTCTTTCTATTACGACTTTTGGGTCTTTAGCCATCTTAGCCATCATGTCAAACTGATTAAGTGGTAGTTTTGAGTTCTTAATTGTTCCAATTAGAGATATACACATGGTTAGGGCGTCTAGATGGCTGCCACCACCTTTTTGATTGACATCTGCCCCTAAGTTTACAATATGTTCAACGATCTCAAGTCGCCCCGTTTGCACTGCACTTAATAGTGGAAAAAGATGCTTTTTAGCAGTTACTGCGTTGATTGTCTTTGGCGCATACTCCAGATTTTTAAGCATTTGATAAAAGCTATCGTCTGGTTCATCAAATTGAGTTAAATTCATGTGCTGCAGAGCGATTAATAAAGCCGATTCGTTGTTATCAGACAGGATGTTGATGTCAGCACCAGCTTGCAAGAGTTGATTAACGGCATCTAGGTCTTCTAACAATGTATTCCAAATGAGCTGTGTCGTTACTTGCTTCTTCTTATTCTTATCTCTATGAAGCTTGTTATTGTCATTTAGCTTGAATTTCTTATTCGGTTTTTTGAGGTCAAGCTTCAGTTCTTTTGCATCTAAATATACAGGTAAGATAGCTGAACTCACCTGGTATTTTTTTGGTAGTTCAACCTTAAAGTTATTGAACACCCTCTGGGCATTGCTTCGCCACATATTGATTTCCCAGTCTTCAACTAGGTTTTCTTTCTTGCGTTTGGTATCCTCAGTCACTATCGTAGGTAGTGTGTAGCCATATAGGTTTTGAACGCTTTTCAGCTTTGATATTAAACTCATATCAGGTGACTCTTGCCAGCTAGCAATGACAAAACCAACCTCAATAACCTTTTCACACATATCACCACACCGGTATAAGCTTAAATCAAATGCTTTAACGAAAGTTTCTTTAGATTGCTTTAAATTACCATCTGCAAACTCTCTCAAGATTTTTACTAGATACATTGAGATTATACTAGACATTTGATGTACTGGTTTTTCAGTTTGATTTGAATAAGCGGCATACTGCGCATTTCTATCCAGCAGGTCGCAAATTTTATATTTAAAATAGTCAATGAAATCTTCTAATAACTCAGGTTCGTCGACATATTGCATTAATGTGTTAGATTTATACGTTATCTTAAAGTATTCAATCGCTCTGGCCGCTATTAGGAATAAAAGTACGTTTTTGGAATTATCTTTATTATAGGAATTACAAAGGTTATAAAGACTATAGAAACTAGGTAGGCTTTCACCACGACGCCATGAGGTTATTTTATCTTTTTCAGTTTTAGCCAGTTTTCTATAGAATTCCTGCCAGCCTTCGGCTCTTTGCTCTATAATATTTAAAGCAATGTCTATA
>NZ_JBPYDC010000146.1:0-1631 GCF_051847575.1 Psychrobacter sp. 1U2 | reverse complement strand
CATCAGCCGTAATCACGATTTTGGATTGACTATCAACGATACGGTTACCTAAGCTCTCAGCAGAGAATCCACCAAACACCACCGAATGCACCGCACCGATACGCGTACATGCTAGCATCCCTACCATCGCTTCAGGTATCATCGGCATATATAGGGTCACACGATCGCCTTTTTTGACCCCAAGCTTACGCATCGCATTACCTAAACGACAAACTTCAGCATGAAGCTCTTTAAAAGAGATAATTTTATGCAAAGAAGGATGATCCCCTTCCCAAATAATGGCAGGCTTGTAGGGGTTAGTTTTAAGATGTCGATCAAGACAATTTACCGAAATATTTAGCTCGCCATCCTCGTACCATTTAATACGAAAGTCGTCCAAGTCATAATTGACGTTGCTAATAATAGTTGGCTTTTTCATCCAATCAATTAGCTCAGCACGCTCAGCCCAAAAAGCATCAGTGGCCTCGGGTGATTTGACTGACCGCTCATAGTCTTGGGTATACTGCTCAGCGGTGGTATTGGCAGCGGCGATAAACTCAGCCGTAATAGGAAAAGATTTTTGAGTCATGAGACATTCCTTTTTTAATTATCATTGTCTGCATAAAATATCGAAAATAAGAGATATTGAAAATAAAAGAAAAAACTACCTAATAGACTGACTGAAACTGAAGCGATAATACTACTATCAGACAATGCTAATCGGCAGCTCATCAGTAACAATGGTGGGTGCAGACAACAGGCTATCATCTTCCATAATGAGTGACGCCTTGATTCTAGTTTGACAAATAAGAAGAAGTGATGCAAGACACTAACGACTAATTACAACAATTCCAATGTACAGCTGTTTACTTATGTATTTATACTTTCTATTAGGGCATGGTAAAAACCTGATAAGTATTTAATCCTTGTAACCCTAGGTTAAATATGGACAATAGCCACTCTAGATACACTATTTGAATGATACTTATATCAGCGTATTTGTATCATTGCTTCTACCTTATTTTTACGTTTGTTTAAAAGCAGCGCTTTATGGACCAAAACCGTCATGGATAATAATACCCATTATGATGTCATCATTGTTGGCGCAGGGGCCTCAGGGCTATACTGCGCACTCACCGCTGGGCGTCGAGGCCGCCGCGTATTGGTGCTCGATCATGCCAATAAAGTCGGCAAAAAGATCCTGATGTCGGGCGGTGGACGCTGTAACTTTACCAATTACTTCGTCGAGCCTGAGCATTTTATCAGCCGTTACCCCAGTTGGGAGTTTATCGGCATGGTTGAACAGCATAAAATCCCATACCATGAGCGTGAGCACGGTCAGCTGTTTTGTGATGATTCTGCGCAAGATATCGTCACTATGCTACTTGATGAATGCGCGGCGGTAGGTGTGCAAATACGCATTAATACCCAGATTGATAAGATCGATGTCAATGAGACTGAATATAAAAGATTCAATCTATCGACCTCTAAAAAACTGAGTAAAAAAGATATCGCCAATAGCGTTAAACCTTCGCAACACAAATACAGCTGTGACTCGTTAGTCGTGGCGACTGGTGGCCTATCTATACCAACGATGGGCGCAAGCGGTCTTGGTTATGAGCTGGCGCAGCAGTTTGGGCATCAGCTTATGC
>NZ_JBPYDC010000145.1:0-1639 GCF_051847575.1 Psychrobacter sp. 1U2 | reverse complement strand
GTCAAAGTGTGTCGCAAGCCATGTACCTTCGGCATCACGGCGTTTGCCATAGTTCATTATGATTGGCACAATCCACAGCAGCCCTGCCGTAAAATAGCTGATCACATAAAGCAGATAGGTGATGTGATTATAAGTGATTAATGCGCGCTGCTCTTTTTGAGTCAACAGTGGTCTCTCTTGCTGCATAATTCTGTGTGTCGTTTGCGAGTCAATAAAGGGTTCGGTAGTCCGTGTTTTTGTATATGAATGCTTATCGGTTTTATCGTTAGAAGACTGGTTCATAATTTTTATCCATAACTGACAGTAGCCATTAAGTACTCAATTGTGGCAAATAGCGTCGCTTTCAAGATGAAAATTACCATGTCCTGATAATCTAACTTACAGTAACGGTTAAACGTAGATGAATATGTAAAGAGCCTTTGAGACAAGTTTTCAAAAATAAGGTTTATTAAGACGTGACAGTCGCTTGTACTTGCACCTGCTTGGTCGCCACATCCTGCTGCATCAACAGCTTTGTAAACTGCCAGCCTTGTTGCTCAAGCTTACCAAGTGCAGCACTGACGGTCGCTTGGCTCGGATGACTAAAGCTCAATTGCACCCCTGCACCATTAGCCACCACTTGTGCATTATCGATACCTGAGCTGTTTAATGCAGTATTCACGCGGCTTGCTGGTGGCATTGCATCAGCACCATCTTGATTACTAGCAGCATTTAATGCATTGGGGTCGATATTGGCTGCTTGTGAGCGTAACCAAAAATAATCAGCGACCTGCTCTTGGTAATTAGACTTACTCTCTTTAGCGGCTTGATGAACACTATAGCCACCGTAACCACCAACAAATAACAATAAAAACACCAGCAAAATAACCAATGCCATCTGATCACGAGAAGAGAGTACTTGCCAGCGTGACCATAGTGCGTTTTGATAGTTGTTCACACGTGCTGACAAGGCATTGGTTGCTAACGATCTGTGGGTGGTACGGCGCTGTAATAGTTTCATCACTTGACCTTGATGGATGGTATAAAATTTAAAAACTAAAAATTTAAGATTGTGCCATATTGTCTACGGCCGCAGGATCATTGGCGATATCGATGGTAATCTGTCCACTAAACTGTCCTTGCTCATTACTGTTGACTCGCTCTAGGCTTGCTTGAATACCTTGTGCCGTCAATGTGCTGGCGAACTTATCAAGACTACCACGGTCTGGCGCTATTAAGGTAAAACTTAAGACAGATGGCTCCATAACCAATGCCTGTGCATGTAACGATGACTGCTTAATAAGCGGTGATATCCGCGCCAATACCGCTAAGTGTGAAGCCGACTCTTGACTGTCGCTACGTAGTTTTGGTTGCATCTGCACTTGCAGCTTGGTGCGACTGGTATTGAGCACCTCATCTGGGAACCATGACTGGTACTGCTTCGCGGTTGCCATCTGTGCGACATCAGCGGCAGTATTATAACGATAAGTTTGTAAGGCATCAGTTGCCATTTGCAATACCAATGCTGACAATGCAACCATCATCGCCACTCGTAAATAGGGCGATAGATTTGTGGTTGATGACTTGATGAAAAAGTTAAGTGCGTGGCGTTCTGGTATCTCTATTGGCATAGGGACTGTAGATAAAGGCGTTGATAATA
>NZ_JBPYDC010000144.1:0-1642 GCF_051847575.1 Psychrobacter sp. 1U2 | reverse complement strand
AAAATTATCATAGAAAGCAAATAAAACCTGTCGATTTGGTCAGCTTTTATTGTTTATTTTTTATTTCAGGCTAAATGGGTTCTTTTATAAGGCTTATTCGATGGACAAAGTGCTTGTTATCTTGAAAGATACAGATACCTAATCCAAGCTTAAGAACAAACAATAGCAAAAAATAAGTAGGGGTAATAAATGTTATGTCCGTATTTCCGCATGAAAATGCGATAAAATACACGTTGTAACTAATCTATTAAGTTCACAGTGATAGCCTGATAAATAACAAAAACTAATTAAGCACTTGCTAAACACTATAGCTAGGTTATCTTGATTTATCTAGTTTATGATTATTATCTTGGGTATTTTTTATGATGATAGTATTTATAAAACAACGATTTATGATAGATGAATTAAGTTATAATGCGTATATAATAAGAAAGCCACTCCAAAATTATCCTTATTTCATTTTAATATAGATAGCTTGTACTCAATAACAGGACAAAAAGTGCCGCGTTTATAGTGGTATTTATTCTAAGGTAAAGAGACACATATATGAATTTGCAGCGGGTAGACTTGAATTTACTGGTACATTTAGACGTGTTGCTACGAGAAAAAAACGTTACTCGTGCAGCTGAGCAGCTTGGCATTACTCAACCTGCGATGAGTAATATACTGCGTCGTTTACGCAAACTGTTTAATGATCCATTGTTAGTACGTTCATCTGAAGGCATGACGCCGACTGAGAGAGCTTTAGAGTTACAACCGCGTATTCGCGAAATACTTGCTGATTTGACTCAAGTGCTAGAACCCCGTACAGAATTTCGTCCGTATAGCACATCACGTGTCTTTCGTATTATGACCTCAGATTATGCCGAAGCGACATTAGTACCAAAATTGGTCAAAGCCTTACGCTCTGAAGCACCCAATGTCATTTTGGACTTCTTAACGCCATCAGATGTGTCTTATCGTGATATGGAGCAGGGCCGAGTCGATTTGGCGATTAACCGCTTTAATGAGATACCACAAAGCTTTCATCAAGTATTGGTTTGGCGTGATACTTTTAGCTGTTTGCTAGCATCAGAAAGCCCTTATGCCAATCGTTTTAATCTCAAAAACTATCTAAAAGCGCAACATGTATGGGTGTCTAAAACTGGTATGGGCGTGGGGTTCGGTGTCAATCCAGAAAAATCTGGGGGACTTGGCTCTATTGACCAAGCATTGCAACGTTTGGGACAAAAAAGACAGATCAGCGTCTTTACTCGTCATTATCAGATGCCAGCGATGCTTGCAGCAAATAAAGATTTGATTGCCACATTGCCGACACGAGTTGCACGCATGCAGGCTAACAACGACAGCATCATGATGAAAGAGCCACCATTTTTTATTCCTGAGTTTGAGCTAACAATGGCGTGGTCACCGTTACTACAGCATCATCCAGCTCATCGCTGGTTACGGCAACTAATTATGCATGTCGCACGGCAAGTGGTTGCTGATGAAGAGAATCAGGAGCAAGAAATACCTACTATTAATCATCTGTTCTAAAAAAATGACGAATAAGCATCTCTTATTCATATATTTATTAGAAAAGAGACAGTATAGAACCAGCTACCGTGCTGGTTTTTTATTTGCTTAAACCTGGCATTGGTTA
>NZ_JBPYDC010000143.1:0-1646 GCF_051847575.1 Psychrobacter sp. 1U2 | reverse complement strand
AATAGTAATACCACGTTCTTGCTCAATATCACCTGAATCCATTGCACGTTCAGCAATGTTTGCACGATCGCCAAAAGTACCAGATTGATGTAATAGTTTATCAACTAGAGTTGTTTTACCATGATCAACGTGGGCAATAATTGCAATATTACGCAGGTGTTTGATATCGTTCGCCATATAAAATGCTCGTTTCGTCTTAATAAAATGCAGTAGCAGTAAGCGCCGCTGGAGAATCTTTTATCATAAAGCAGATAGTTGTTTTTACTTTACTATAGAGTGACTACGCAAGAGGGGTAGTGAAATAAAAAATACTGGCAAAGTAAGATTTTCTACTGATAAATCCATCATACAGATAGCTATGCTAATGTACACTTTGTCAATTTACAAAGTGTTTGGGCGGCTAGTATAACATTATTAGATTATAAATTTATGCAATAAGTTATTTATCTCACAGTATAAACAAAAAAAAGCCACCTAATAGGCAGCTTTTTTTGTAACTATACAATCTAGAACATAACTAATTGGCTATATATTATTGAATAACCATGTCTTTAGTTTGTTCAACAGTCATTGTTTTGTCACCAGTGATGATGGCATAAACACGACGGTTCATTGCACGACCTTCTTCAGTATCGTTTGGTGCGATTGGGCGGTCATAACCGTAACCAACTGTTGATAGACGGTTTGGAGCGATACCAAATTCGTTAGTCAACATAGATTTCACAGCCACAGCACGAGCTTCAGATAGACGTTGGTTGTAACGTGCTGAAGGACCAGTTTTAGAAGCATGACCTTCTACGCGAGCGCTAGAGTTAGGATACTCACGCATCTTCTCTGCTACTTTAGCGATTTCAGTTTTGTACTGGTCTTTGATAGCTGATTTGTCGTTATCAAAGAATACACGTAGCTCCATTTTTAGCTCATCAGTAATATCTACTGCTACTGGGCAACCGCGCTCATCAACTACGACGTTCATAGGAGTGCCTGGGCATTCGTCGATGCTATCAGGTACACCGTCGCCGTCTGAATCAACATCTTGCTCAACCACTACTACTGGTGGAACAGACACTTCTGGCTCAACTTGTGGTGGTACAGCTACTGTTGGTGATAAATGGCCACCAAGTACAACTTCTAGACCGGCCAATGCCATGCCTTCCCACCAGTTGTTATCAAAGTTGTGAATCGCACGAGCTTCACCACGTAGGCTTAGCGCGTCGTTGATGCGATACATAGCACCTAGACCTAGGTTACCGATAGTATCTTTTGATGATGATACTTCAGTACCAGCTGGAACTTCACCTACAGAAGAACCTTGTTCTTCATTATAAGTTTCTTGGTTTTCTACTTCAATTTTAGATTGACCAGCACCAACTAATACATATGGTTTGAACGCGCTATCAGTATAACCAGTAAATTCTTCAGTACCGATTAAGAAGTTACCAGAGATCATCGTTTGTTCAACGTCAAAACGGTTAATACCAGCATCTGCAGAATCTTCAGACGCTTCACCATTAGTGTTTGATACGCCATACTCTACTTGGAACTGAGTAGAAGGAGTCAGCTCGATACCTAAAGCAGCACCAGTATATAGACCACTTTCTTTAGCTACGCCACCGTTGTCATTGCCACGGCTGCCATCGCCAATT
>NZ_JBPYDC010000142.1:0-1657 GCF_051847575.1 Psychrobacter sp. 1U2 | reverse complement strand
GCCCGCACTGGTCAGAGCAAAAAGAACAAAGAGCTTGGTATGCGTGAAATGCAGGCACGTGCGTTCGAGAAGCGTAATAGCCAGTATTTGCTTATTAAGTCGCCACCCGCCTCTGGTAAGTCACGCGCTATGATGTTTTTGGCCTTGGATAAGCTTATTAATCAAGGCATCAAAAAAGTCATCATTGCCGTACCAGAGATGAGTATTGGCAAATCCTTTAGATCAACAGCGCTTAGTGATTATGGTTTTTTTGCCGATTGGGAGGTAGCAGACCGCTATAACTTATGCTTAAGCCTCGCTCAAAGTGATACTCGCAAGACCGCTATCTTCTCAGAGTTTATCAATGGTGATAGCGATGATGACTCTCTACCCCAAGTCCTAGTCTGTACTCATCACAGCTTTAGATATGGCTTTGATAAGGTCATCGAAGATGGTGGCAGTATCGAGCTATTTAACGACGTTCTTATCGGTATCGATGAATTCCATCACGTATCAGCAGATGAATCTAACCGCTTGGGCGCCATACTAGATGGCATTATGATGCAGACTAGCGCTCATATTGTGGCAATGACTGGCTCTTACTTCCGTGGCGACTCAGTACCTATCTTGTCAGATAGCGATGAAGAAAAGTTCGATAAGGTGACTTATACCTATTATGAACAGCTGAATGGTTATGAGCACCTAAAGTCATTAGGACTCGGCTATCACTTTTACAAAAAGTCATTTTTTGATGCCTTAGACGAGTGCTTGGATACCAGTAAAAAAACCATTATTCACATCCCGAACGTCAATAGCTTAACCGCTGAGACAGACAAGTATGAGACCGTTGGTCGTATCATAGATATTATCGGTGAAAGTGAATCTCGTGATGAGAATACTGGTGTCATCACCATACGGTCACATGATGGCAGGCGTTTACTACTCGCTGACTTAGTGACTGATGATGCCATACGAGTGAATACACAGGCTTACTTAGCTGATATTACCTCTCGTGATGATATGGATATCATCGTAGCCCTTGGAATGGCAAAAGAAGGCTTCGACTGGGAGTATTGTGAGCATGTATTAACCATTGGCTATCGCGGCTCTCTAACCGAGGTAGTACAGATTATTGGGCGCTCAACACGCGATAGCGCGGGCAAACACCATGCCCAATTTACCAACCTAATCGCTGAGCCAGAAGCGGATAAGTCTGAGGTGACAAGCTCTGTCAATGATTTATTAAAGGCCATTACTCTATCGCTGCTGATGGAGCAAGTACTTAAACCTAATATCAACTTTAAACGTCGTAGTGAGCTAGACATATTAGGCACGTTAGACTTGCCGGCAGGTACCATTATTATTGATGACACCGTCAATCCTCCCTCTGATCGAGTGATGAAGATACTCAACCAAGACCGTGACGAGATATTGGCGCAGCTAGCCCAAAACACAGATAGTATTAAAAAGTATATCGCTGCCGAAACCAATAATGTAGAGACCGAAGCCGTATCAGATACCGTCATCCCAAGTATTATTCGTAGTAAATACCCGACACTAGATGCCAATGAAGTACGGCAAGTACAAGAAGGCGTCATGCAATATATGGCCATTAACCGCCAAGGTGGCGTGGTTGAAGGTAAGGATATCCCTGAAGATGCGATCATCGAAAATGAGC
>NZ_JBPYDC010000141.1:0-1657 GCF_051847575.1 Psychrobacter sp. 1U2 | reverse complement strand
TTTACAATGAGATGATGGAAAATCCAAAATTATATGATCGTGTGATGCAGTTCGTTACTCTGATGCTAATAGCTGATGAGCCATTAGGAACCCTTACCATAAGTAAGGCAGTGGATAAAAAACATGCAAAGCTTTTGAGTGATGTTGAGCCTTTCCTAAAAAGTGTGTAACTGCTTATAATCCACTAACAGGAGAATAAGCAATGACTAACCAATCTGACATCAAGAAACTGGCTGAGCAAATGGCCAGCAGCATGAAAAGCTTCGATGACATCAAAGACTTTCAAAAGCAGCTCATGCAGTCCTTCATCGACACTGCCCTAGAAGCAGAAATGGAAGAGCATCTCGGCTACCCCAAGCATGAAAAGGCAGACAGGCCTAATAAGCGCAATGGGCACACTAAAAAGAGAGTCCGTAGCGACACAGGCGAGCTTGAGATCTCCACCCCCAGAGACCGCGACAGTAGCTTTGAGCCTGTACTTGTCAGTAAGCATCAAACCCGTATTTCAGGTCTTGATGACAAAATCATATTTCACTACAGGCATAGCCTTCCGTCTTGCGCTTCGGGCAAGTGTCTCCCAGACACTTGCTGATCCTCGCTCATACGCCAAAGGTCAAACCACTACTGAGATTGTCGAAACCATCAAGGACATCTACGACGTCGACATCTCAAGCAGCTTGGTTTCCAGAGTCACTGACAACATCTTGGATGACATCACCGCTTGGCAGAACCGGCCACTGAGCAGCGTCTATCCTATCGTCTACTTAGACTGCATTGTCGTCAAAGTTCGTCAGGACAAGCAGATCATCAACAAAGCTATCTATCTGGCCTTAGGCGTTGCTCTTGATGGTAAAAAAGAGCTGCTTGGTATGTGGCTATCAGAGAATGAGGGCGCCAAGTTCTGGCTGGGCGTTCTCACTGAACTACAAAACCGTGGAGTACAAGATATTCTTATTGCCTGTGTAGACGGCCTAAAAGGCTTCCCTGATGCCATTAACACCGTCTACCCCAACGCTCAGGTTCAGCTGTGTATTGTGCATATGGTGCGCTATTCGATGAAGTTTGTACCTTGGGCAGATAAGAAGGCAATAGCGGCTGATTTAAAGGCCATCTACGGTGCTGATACGCTTGAGATGGCAGAGGCCAACCTTGAGCACTTTGATGAAGTATGGGGCAAAGAGTACCCGCATGTCATCAAGTCTTGGCGCAATAACTGGGAGGGCTTAACGGTGTTCTTTGGTTATCCTAAAGACATCAGAAGAGTGATCTATACCACCAATGCGATAGAGTCGCTAAACAGTGTGATTCGAACGGCGGTGAATAAGCGTAAGGTGTTTCCCTCTGATCAGGCAGCATTCAAGGTAGTATATCTGGCAACCCAGCAGGCCTCTAAAAAGTGGTCGATGCCAATCCGTAACTGGACGTCTGCCCTTAATCGCTTTATGATTATGTTTGATGATCGTATCAGCAAGCATTTAATCTAAACGGCAGTTACACAGAATTCGGGATGGTCTCGTGATGTTCGGCTAGTTGGTGGAATTTTTGGGTTTTATGATAAAAAGACTAAGGTTTATACAGAGGATATCACTTGCATAACTCATCTCAATGGAACAACTAAAGAGCTGACTCTGCCCCCTGAGAAGGTTTTGATGCTGAT
>NZ_JBPYDC010000140.1:0-1658 GCF_051847575.1 Psychrobacter sp. 1U2 | reverse complement strand
CCAAAATATCATTAGCTAAAGGGATATCGCTAGTAATAGCCAAATCGCCTGGCTGTATTTGTTCTACGATATAGTCATCAGCTTTATCAAACCCTGATGGCACCACTGTCATGACGAGCAGCGGTGACTTACGCAGTTTGATTGGCTGATTGGCGACGAATATCGCCACCGTTTGTGTACGCTCAGCAGTTTTGATAATTAAGTCTTTAGCAATCAATGGTACCGAATCAGCATCCACCCAAATTTGCATTATCTTTTAGCCTTTTCTGTCTTTGTCTTAACGTCAGGCGCACTATCCATTTGGCTGTCTTTATTTGCTAAATCAGCATTTTCGATGTCAGAGTTTTCGATGTCAGTGCTTTTGATGGCCGTTTCGTTTTCTTCATCAAGCTCTGTGGCATCTTGATTATCTGGCTCATTTTGCTGTTTTTGACTTTCTTGGATAGGCGTATACTCTTTATCTAAGCCAACCTTATTAGGTAAAACTGCCACCAATTTAGCCATTGAAGGTTCTAAATCGGTTACATCGTTAGGCATCAGAGTGATGTGGGCGATTTTACGATCTTCACGCTCCATCTTGTGATAGCTATGATAATGCGCGCCATCGATAGCCAGCACCGCACTGATATCAGGATACTGTCCTAGTACGTTGACCATAATCGCAGGATGGACGTTATCTGTATCGCCTAATGGTAAGTTAACGACTGCGCGGACATGGTTTTCAAATTGACTAGTGATAGCGCCTTCAATGCTCCAGTGCCCAGAGTTATGTACGCGTGGTGCAATTTCATTGGCAAGTAAATAATCATGACCACGCGCGTCTTTGGCAACGAATAATTCTAGTGCCATCACTCCGACATAACCTAAATGGTTCATGACAGTAGTAATGGCTTCTTTTGCTTGGCTAAAAATATGACTGGTGCCAACAGCAGGTGCTTGGGTCTTGGCCAAAATGCCATGGTGATGATGGTTTTCAACCAAGTCATAACAGCGCACACTGCCGTCTTGGGCGCGTGCTGCGATGATAGAGACTTCACGGCTAAAGTTAACAAAGCCCTCTGCAATGAGAGGCGCTGGGGTTGGCGTTAAACTGCCTTTACCGCTGACTGCCTCTTTAAGATCTTGCCAAGCGGCTTTGATATCGCTGTCTTGCTTGATGACATATTGACCTTTACCGTCATAACCACCGCGACTGGTTTTGAGGACAATAGGCAAGCCTGATTTCTCACAAGCCTGTTTTAATTCAGCCTGCGTACTTACCGCCATAAAAGGTACCGTAGCGATATCAAGATCATTAAACATCTGCTTTTCTTTCAAGCGATCTTGAGCGATATCAAGGGCAATCGGTGGTGGAAACATACCTTGTTTTTTACCCACCGCTGCAAGGCTTGCCAACTTCTCGACGGTCGCTGTGGGCGTATTTTCAAACTCTAACGTAAATACATCGGCTGCAGCAATGAAATCGTCTAACTGCTGGCTACTGTATACCTTCCCGTAAAGACTGGCAGGGCAATCATGGTTGTCTTCTAAAAACACACATTGATAGCCGAGTGGCAGAGCAGCTTGCGCGAGCATCATGCCGAGCTGACCACCGCCTAAGATACCGATGGTATGGATAGTTTGAGTAACAGGATAAGCATTGGCTGTGGTCATGAGGG
>NZ_JBPYDC010000139.1:0-1666 GCF_051847575.1 Psychrobacter sp. 1U2 | reverse complement strand
CTTTGTGTATTTTTCTAGTCTAGATTTCAAGAGAATATCATTAGTAACAGATATGGGATATTTTTCTATTAGGAAACACACATCAGTAGAAAATTCAGTTCAATCTAAAAATCTAAGCCTATTCGATGAAAATTATATTCTAAATGAAGATGAAGAAGATGCTATTTTTGATAGCTATAAAGAAAAAGAAGGTAAAGAGTATAATGTTATCGAAATAACATTATATGATGGCGAATCTGAAAATAGTTGCACTATTGATTTTAAGAACTACCAAAGTATGTATAGAGAAAAGATAGAAGAGTTTTTTCCATTCTTGAGAAGGATGGAGCATGATAGATGGATAGATAGAAGGTCTAGGATCAGAGCTGATTTTAGCTTAGAAGATATTTTAGAAAATTTTGACCTCCCTAATGTTGATGCAAGCAAGTTGGAGCTGGAAGATTGGTTAATAAATTTCTCTAAAAAGCAGAAAACTTATTTTGTACAAGATCAAAGGTTAGTATTGAAAGAAAGTAACATGAGAGGTCGTGAGGTATTTCATACTAATGCTATCGAAAGATATTCTGCAAAGTTAAAGTCTAAGATAAATAGTTCGAGTCTTCAGGTTTCTATAAAATCTCAAGAGCTTGACTCAACGTTTCCACAAAGGCTAGTTAATAATAGAGAGATATATAATAATCTTGATAAAGTGAGCTTAATAAATGAATTAGATAATATACAGGATAAAAGAAAAGAATTAATGAAGTATGACATTCTTTCACAAGGTAATATTTTTGATAATGAGATGGAAATAACTCATATTGAAGACAATGATGTTAAGGTGCTTAAGCTATATGTTAAAGATACTAATGAAAAGCTATCTACTTTCGACGACATCTATGAAAAAATCAATACATTTGTAGAAATACTGAATAGCAAATTAATTTTTAAAAAAGTTAAAGTTGATTCTAAACGTGGATTTTATTTTGTTAGAGATATTAAAGAAAATGAAGATTTGGGTAAAAAAGAGAAAGTGTTAAGCTTGTCTAAGCTTTCTTCAGGTGAACAACATCAGGTTATACTCTTGTATCAATTAATATTCAATAGTGATTCGACAACCTTAGTATTAATCGATGAGCCAGAAATATCTTTGCATATAGTGTGGCAAAAACAGTTCATGGCTGACTTAGTCAAAATATCTGAAATTAATAATAGTAAATCTATTATAGCTACCCATTCACCTCAGATAGTAGGAAATAAATGGGATAGTACTATAGATTTAGAAGATTTGAGAAGAAAGCAGGTAGAAAGTATATGAGCCTTTTGCAATACTTTTCCTCAGACCCTTTGACGGTTATAAATGATTTTAAAATGAGTGTTTCACATCCTCAATACGAGAAAATAACCTTATATGTAGAAGGGCAAAGTGATGTAATGCTGTTTAGAAATTTAATAAATGAAGATGTTGTAAAGTTGATACCACTTGAGGGTAAAAGAAATGTGATTGATGTCATGAAAGGTTTATATAGTGATTACTCTGATAGAGTATGTGCTGTATGCGATGCTGATTTTGATCATATTAAGGGGAAGGCTCAAAATCGTCTAGCATATGGGGTTTTAGTTACTGATTATCATGACATAGAAGTTATGATGTTATTTTCTTCGGCTTTTAGAAAAATCATTAATC
>NZ_JBPYDC010000138.1:0-1668 GCF_051847575.1 Psychrobacter sp. 1U2 | reverse complement strand
TATGGCCTGTCATTGACTTGGTTGAGCTGATAGGTGGGACAGAGTTTTGCGTGGTAGAGTCAGCATCAGAGCCAAATACTTTAGCGATGGCTTTTAGCTCAGTAATATCACCTAACGGTGTACTGGTACCATGAGTATTGATATAGTCAACACGCTCTAACCCTGCTTGATCTAACGCCTGCTGCATACAACGTACCGCACCTTCACCACTTGGAGCAACCATTTCTGCTCCATCAGAGCTGGCACCATAGCCGACGATCTCAGCCAAAATATTTGCGCCACGCGCTTTGGCATGCTCAAGACTCTCAACCACTACCATTGCACCGCCACCAGCAATCACAAAGCCATCACGATCTTTATCATAAGCACGTGAAGACTGTTTGGGCACATCATTGTACTGAGTACTCATGGCACCCATAGCATCAAACATACAAGACTGGGTCCAATCTTCAGGTTCACTACCACCAGCGAGTACCACATCAGCCTTACCCAATTGAATAAGCTCAGCTGCATGTCCAATACAGTGGGTTGATGTTGCACAAGCTGAAGAAATAGAGTAAGAAATCCCTTGGATTTTTAGTCCAGTTGCGAGCGCAGCTGATACCGAACTACTCATAGTCTTAGGTACCGCCATTGCACCGACCCCGCGTAAACCTTTTTCACGCATAGAATCGACAGCACTGACAACATCTCCTGTCGATGCACCACCCGAGCCTGCAACCACGCCAACACGCGGATTATGATTGATGGTCTCAAGGGACAATCCAGACTGTTTGATAGCTGCTAACGCACTCACATACGCATAAAGGCTTGCATCGCTAAAAAAACGCTTTAATTTACGATCAATACCGGAAGTATCTAATTCGGTCTTATCGATGCTACCACTAACTTGTGACTTAAACCCTTGTTCAGCATAAGTCTCATTAAATCTAATGCCAGACTGTCCTTGTTGAAGAGCAGATGTAACGGCGTCTAAATCATGTCCGATACAAGAGACAATCCCTGCTCCAGTAATCACAACTCGGCGCATATTCCATTCCTTATAATAATAAATTACTATCGATATATCTAAAAATTACTGACCAATATTTATAACTATAATTTAACCATATATAGATTTGCAGATTATTACGTCAATATTACAACAACGTATTAACGAAGCAAAAACTGCACTTAAGCACAAACGTTATAATATGCTCTATTATAGCATTCCTAGATAAAGTAGATGGGTTAAAAATCTAACTTATATGCATTATAGAGGATAAGTAAGAATAGAAATAAACCACACCTTTAGATACAAATTTTGTGACATTGATAACATTGTTCACACTGACATAGAGTCTAAGATATAGATAAGATAACGGCTCAAACAGTGATACAAGTACCTATCATTGTTCTTTTTACCCATGTTTACTAGTGTGTTAATATATCTAATATATGACTACATAACGTAAAGGCATACCGACTAACTATTAGGTTGTTTAACCACCATTTTAAGGACATAACGATGGCAAAGCGTAGTACTCTCTCTCAAGGTATCAATACCATTGGTCATTTTACTCGTAATAATCTTGAGCGTATGGGCTCGCTCATTGATAGTGCTAATGCTAAAGCAAGTAAACCACGTCAATATAATACCATCAGACTTGTGAACTAGCAAGGTATTTT
>NZ_JBPYDC010000137.1:0-1671 GCF_051847575.1 Psychrobacter sp. 1U2 | reverse complement strand
TGCTAGATTAGCAAGATGAGAGTCATTTATCTTAACTAATGTAAGTCTATGCGTACAGTACGTTGGTAGCATGTAAGAGATTATAGATTGACTATTATTTACCTGTACAATTTATACATGATAAAAAGCTTGTTGATTTGATAGGTCATCATACAATTTTGTCGATTGTAAAAGTTAAAGATTCGTTTAGCGCGAAGAAATCGTTTCTTTATGAGTTTTTTAGGAAAGTAACGTCTGTCATAATCAAGACTGTCTTATAAATAAAGTTGGTGTTTCGCAACTTATGATAAATATTGCTTCATAAAAATGTTATCATAGCGCTACTAAACAACGTTAAAAAATAGACTCTTTACACTAACTCTCTACGAACTTTTAGCCATGCCATCATTAATAATATACGCCTGATGTCCGTAAAGTGATGACTAATATTCGAAAAGTAATAGTTAATATTTAATATGTAAATACTTAGTATTGAACAAACAAACTATGTCAGGTAATTTATGCATGTTACCTTATACAGCAGTGTATGCTCGTTATAGATGACACTTTAAATGGTTTTTAAACATTTTTTGCAAAGCAATTGTTTATCTAAGTGACTAACATCAGTGAAGCTTGGACTTGATATTATCGTGGCTCATACTCATTTATAATATCAAGCGATCATAAGTAGCGCTTAGCGTAATCAGTCAATGACCATTGTTCACAAACTATTACTCAAGAACAGTAACTATCGATAAGTAATAACTAGTAAATAGTATTTCATGATGTATACCAACTTTTTTAAAAGCTTAGCGTATAATAGAACACACAATAATAAGCACGATTCCATTCATTTATCTATCAAATAGACGATTATTATGAATAGTATAACGAAAGAAGCAGCTGGCGTAGAACATACTGAACTTGCCGCTGACAATGCCCTTTATATCGAATCCCTTTATGAGCAGTTTTTAAGCGACCCAGACAGTGTCGATACGGATTGGCAAGATTATTTTAAGCAGTACCAATCTCCTAACGATGCCAAGCATAATGCCATTAAAGATCAATTCTTATTGCTTGCCCGTAATCAGACAGCCAATAAAGTTGGCCCCGCCTCTGACAATACAACTACAAGCACCCCAGAAGACTGTGCAGACCCTAAACAGATGGCTGTCCAGCAATTGATTTCGGCGTATCGTCGTCGTGGTCATCGCCGTGCACAGCTTGATCCTTTAGAGCTGCATCCGCGCGCTGAAGTCGAAGATTTGACCCTCGCTTACCATGGCTTATCAGAAGCCGATCTCGATACTGTATATCCTACTAGCGATCTTAATATCGGTAAAAAAGAAGCGCCATTGCGTGAAATTATCGAAATTATGGAGCGCGTCTATTGCCGTCATATCGGTGTAGAGTACATGCACGTGACCACCAGTACCGAAAAACGTTGGATGGAAAAGTATCTCGAGACCAATCTAGGTTATATCAAGTTTGACGAGGAAAAACGCTTATCTATTTTAGAGCGTTTGACGGCTGCTGAAGGATTAGAGAAGTACTTAGCGCGTAAATATACGGGCGTAAAACGTTTTGGTTTAGAAGGCGGCGAAAGCTTTATTCCTGCGGTTAACGAAATCATTCAACGTGCTGGTAGTTACGGTACCAAAGAGATGGTTATCGGTATGGCTCACCGGGGAC
>NZ_JBPYDC010000136.1:0-1672 GCF_051847575.1 Psychrobacter sp. 1U2 | reverse complement strand
GACTGCCATGATGGCAAATAAAGGTAATCATATTACCCCGCATCTGCTAAAACGTAGTGATGGCGCTGCAGAAGTGAATGTCATCACCAAATCTGACGGTAAAATTGACTATGATGGCAAACCTTCTGATTGGACACGTATGCATGATGCGATGGAAGACACTGTCAAAGCTGGTACTGCTCGTGGTATCTATACCTCACGCTACCGTATCGCTGGTAAGACAGGTACGGCTCAGGTCAAGTCTATCGCTCAAGGCAAAAGTTATAATAAATCGGCAATAGATAAGCGTCATTGGGACCATGCATGGTTTAATGGTTTTGCACCCGTAGAAGACCCGCAAATTGCCCTTGCGGTACTGGTTGAAAACGGCGGCGGCGGTAGCGCAGTAGCAGCACCTATTGGACGTGCGTTATTTGATTATTGGGTCCTGCAGCGTAAAAGCGACCCTATTACGCCACCAACACCTGATGAGCTAAAAGCTATTAAATACCAAAGAGCATTGGATAAAGCCAAACATGATGCTATTCGCGATCAAGAACAAGCATTAAAGGAACAGGCAGAAGCACAGGCAGCAACCATTACAGCGTCCGAATAAAGAATAGTCATTATGAAAAAAAATACAAAAACATCGACATCGCGCAGCCTAAAGCGTGACACAAATCATAAAAAACAAGCCACTGCGGGCAAGGTACGCATTATCGGTGGACAGTTTAAACGTCGTAGCATAAATTTTATCGATGCTGATGGCTTACGGCCGACTCCAGATCGCTTGCGAGAAACACTGTTTAACTGGTTACTCGCCGATATGCATGGCGCACGTGTCCTTGATAGCTGTGCAGGCAGCGGTGTATTAGGATTTGAGGCCTTATCTCGCGGTGCAGCTCACTGCACCTTTATCGAAACCAATCAATCTCAGTACCAAATGCTACTAGAAAGCTCTCAGCAGTTAAACATCGACACTGACGGTTATCTAATCCTTCATGGCCATGCTGAGCACGTCTTATCGCAAAACAAGAATTTCAAACAACCGTTCGACATTGTTTTTATTGATCCGCCCTATTCCAAAGAGTTATGGCAACCAATTTTGACCACTTTAATCGAACAGTCGTTATTTACGACAGAGACGCTTATTTATCTAGAAGCGGATAAAGATTTAAATGAGCAATTAAATGAATTGGCTCAGTCCCTAAGCGCAGTCTTTACAATGCAAGGGTTAAGCGGGTTTGAGACAATCAAACAGACCAAAGTGGGACAAGTTGTCGCTGGACTTTATAGACTAGAATCGTCATAATCATGCAACTTGCATTAATGAATGCTAAAAACCGCTGAAAAACTGGTCTAACGCTGCAGTTTAATGTATATAAGGCGAAAATAAACCCCAATGCAGCTTGCAAGCGTAGGCGCTACTGCTTATAATATGCAGTCTGTTTTTTGAGAGCCCCGTTCCCAGCTAAACTCTCAATGAATTCTAATTTTAAGGTTTTATCATGAAAACACTTAGTGCAAAACCAGCTGAAGTGACCCATGACTGGTATGTCGTAGATGCTGACGGCAAAACCCTTGGTCGCTTAGCCACCCAAATCGCTACTCGCTTACGTGGCAAGCATAAAACTTCTTATACTCCGCACGTAGATACTGGTGACTTTATCGTTGTCATCAACGCAGAAAAAAT
>NZ_JBPYDC010000135.1:0-1675 GCF_051847575.1 Psychrobacter sp. 1U2 | reverse complement strand
AATGTTCATAACGGGAAAGTATATGAGCCCGTAATCGCAAATGCCAACGTTAATACCAATAAAGCACCTTCTATTAGTGTTCAGGTAGGGGTTGGACGTATCATAAGTAGTAATATTAAAGGTAATGCTAGCGCTACTGATACTATATTATCAGGTCAAGGGCATTCATATTCCATCGAAGTTGGTCCAGCGACTACTGCTATTGAAACCACTCACGATGGTAAAACTGTAGCAGGAAGTGGTGGTTTTGGTAAAAGTTGGACTGTTAAAGCTTCCAATGGCGGTTCTTCTGTTGGTGCTAGTAAAGGTTCTACAAATATGGAATTGGCAAAGGGTATGAAGTATAACGCTGCAAAAAATAGAATAGAATATACAGGAAAGTAATCAGTGAGAATAAGAGGTAAAGAATATAAGCTATCTGATATTTCACTTATTGCTTTCGTTGTTATTTTATTTGTATGGACTATAGACTCAGAGCCAGACAAAGAACTTGAAATATATCAACAAGAATTGACTGAAAAGGAAAGTTGGTTGATATCTGAACTGAATAATATCGCAGATTTTTTAAACTCTGATGAAAGTGATTATGACTATACCAACCGCGAAGTTTGGTTTTATTCTTGGTATTATGGCTATAGTTTTGATAAAGATAGACTATTGAGATTAGAGCATAATCTTCTCAAAAGAGGTTGGATAGATGTGACGGACAGTATTGGCAACGATAACCATATAGCTTTAACCGTAGGAAAATCTAAAGAAACAGCTAAAAATATGCGCATTTTATGTAATGACAAAGCAACTACTCTTCTATATATGACCGACATGCAAAAGGATGTCGAATATAGTTCTACTGGAGTTCGAACGTTAGTAGAACTACTATATGACTATAGTTTGCCTTGCTATGACCTAAATGAAGAAAAATATGATAGTCGTAGTGGTATAGAGTCGGATAATTGATATTATTTTCTAAAACTTAATAGTTATAAGAGTCAACGAAAGGAATTATAATGTATCAAAAAAAAATCTATACCTTAACCCAATCTATATTGCTAGCGACAATACTATCCAGTAGTTTAATGACTTCTGCTTGTTCAGCGGAGTCTTCAAATACACCTATATTATCTAATCAAAGCACCCCTGCTGAAATATACAAACTTGGGCTAGCCTATTACGAAGGTGACTCAGTCCCTGAAGATGATGACAAAGCTTTTGAATTATTTCAAAAAGCCGCTGATCAAGGCTATGCACCTGCTAAACATTATCTAGGTATTATGTATTATGAAGGTTTGGGCGTAGATCAAAATTATCAAAAAGCATTTGAATGGATTAAACAAGCCGCCAACCAAGGATATGCTAATGCACAATTTGATCTTGGCGTTATATATCATGAAGGTATTGCTGTTAAACAAGATGAGATAAAGAAACTTGAATGGTTTCAACAAGCCGCTAACCAAGGATATACTGATGCTCAATTCAATCTCGGGATTATGTATCATGAGAGTATTGGTATTGAGCAAGATTATCAAAAAGCAATGCAGTGGTATCTATTAGCAGCTAACAATGGATCTTTTGACGCTCAAAATAATATTGGTAATTTTTATGAAAACGGTTATGGTGTGACGCAAGACTATGACAAAGCTTTTGAGTGGTATACCAAAGCGGCTGACCAAGGGTT
>NZ_JBPYDC010000134.1:0-1676 GCF_051847575.1 Psychrobacter sp. 1U2 | reverse complement strand
CCCAGACGCATTGACACCAACGATTTCAGCTTCGCCTTGGAGCTGAGTGGCCAATTGGTTTAACTGACGCGACGAGCGCGGTTCAGGCATTCGCATAATGGCTTTCTTCCTCGTTAAGTTTAAAATAATATGGGGGTTAAACTGCTCTTTTTAAAGGATAATAGTAAGTTTTATCCTTAGTTATAGATAGCAGGTGTACTAACATTATGATTGAGCAAACTGTTAAAAATGGGCCTCGAAGTATCAACTTTCGACAGACTCATATTCGTTAATAGTAGATAGAGAAAATTTGAGCTGATAATGCTAGTCACAGTACCTTTAATTACGACCAAATTTACAAAGCTTTTCACGATTAACAAAGTCATTACACGACCACTTAATAAAGCATAACGCTTGAGGGTTCAATCATTCATGTAAACTGCTATCATCGTTTATGAATTGACTGGTAACACTCAAGCGAAGCGTTAGTCATTATCTTAATCTTATTAATAGATTGTCACAAATCAATCGTCACAATCTTAGAATTATTTTTAGATAAAACACAAAGGCTAACGTGAGACAGCTGTTTAAGAAAATATTAATAAAGAACAATTCGTCTTAAAATTTTAAACTCAGCAAAATAAATTTAAATAATGGAGTAAAATATGAGAGAACGTTACGCAAGCGGTATTACTGATGATACAGCGAAAAAAATGGTAGATTTGCTAAACTCTAATTTAGCCAATTTGATCGACTTGAGCATGGATAGCAAACAGTGCCATTGGAATCTACAAGGTACTGGCTTTATCGGTGTGCATCAATTGTTAGATGACACCTACGAGCGTTTAACAGAAGCATATGACACTGTAGCCGAACGTATTGTTATTTTAGGTGGTAAAGCGAACGGTATCTCAAAACGTGTCGTTGAAGACTCCGTACTAGAGACTTACCCTACTGACATTACTGAAGTTGATCAGCATGTTCGTGAGTTGACCAATCGTTATAAGAAGATTGCAGAAGAGCTACGCAAGGCCATTGATACTGCTGGAGAAGCTGGTGACGAAGATACAGCGGACTTATTTACTGAAGTCAGTCGTATTATCGATAAAGATGCTTGGTTCATCGGTGCTAACGCACCAAAAAAATAATATTTAGCATATAAGTATTATCTTAAAGTTAAAAGGGTCACTTTAAATAAGTGACCCTTTTTTTATATCTACCTACTGAGCGTCAGAGATTCATTAATTCGTCATTCGTTGTGAGGCATTAGGAATGCGTTGTCACTCGTTATGAAAGTTATCAGAAATATCAAACAGCCTCACTACTCTCTAAACTCAAAACTTCAGCGTCAGGTACTGATAAGGTTAAAATAGCCTCTTGGAACAGTGGATTGGCTCGGAATTGATTTTCGATAGTTTCAAACTTACGAGCGAGAGATTCTTCGCGTTGATTGCCTGCAATATCTACTGCTGCCACCATAAATATTTTTTTGGGACCGACCCATTCCAAATGTAAATACGACACGCTATCGACATCTGGATGTTCAAGTAGTTTGCCTAGCACATAACGATGCATTTTATCAGAGACTTTATGGCCTACTAAAAAGTCACGGTTACGACTGATTAAAAATATGGCGACTGCGCCCAAAAGCAAACCAACAATGATAGAGCCAAGCGCATCCCAAAATGGCTGACCAG
>NZ_JBPYDC010000133.1:0-1683 GCF_051847575.1 Psychrobacter sp. 1U2 | reverse complement strand
TTCTTTGACTTCGTTGCGGGCTTTATTCATATGTCCAGGGAACCACTGGATACTAGCGTTACTCATTGATATAACAACCTTCTTTAAATGGAGTGCCAAAAGTAGAACAATAAATTTTTACTTTTGTGATGAGGTCAAGTTTACTACACAATGAGGGGTTGAATGCGCCTAAAGTAGATTGCTCGCTTTATTTTAATTTGCCTAAACGTATTATTGCAAAAGTGCGTCTTAAAAAAAGCTTTGATCAGGTAGAAATTTACACGCTTAGTAAAGGGTTTTTTATACAAAAAAAGCAGAGCATGACACGCATACTCTGCTTTAGACTTATTCTAAATATCTTTAAAAGCTAAAATTAACCCAAACTAGCCTAAATTTGCTTTCATAAACTCAAGCATATTTTCCCAGCTTTGTTTAGCTGCGCTTTCGTTGTAGCCTAAATCGATATCATTTTTAGCGGCACGCTCATCTGCATTTGGATTGGTAAAGCCATGTTTGGCATTATCATAGACATCAACCGTATAGTCTACGTCAGCTACGTCCAATTCAGATTTTAGATCTTCTATTGCATCCATTGATACCATAGAGTCATCACGACCATGGGCAACCAGTACTTTGGCTTTAAAGTTACTGTCTGCAGGTTGTTTCGCTGCTGGGTTACCGTGGAAAGTAGCGACTGCTTTTAATGGCATGCCCTCGCGTGCCATATCAAGAACGACTTTACCACCGAAGCAATAACCAATCGCGCCTAGGTTATCGCCATTGACTGCCAGTTGGCTACTAAAGTCATTGAGGATTAAGCGGCAGCGTGCCATTAGCATATTTTGGTCTGCAAGTACTTGTTCCATCCACATATTGGCCATAGCAGCATCTGCAGTCAGTTTGCCTTCACCGTAGACATCCATTGCCACCGCTGCATAACCAGCCTTAGCCAAATTTTCGGTGATGGTCTTAGGATGGTCAACCACACCCCACCACTCTGGTGCGACCATAATACCAGGCGCTGGATTGGTATCAGAAGCATCTTCTGGCAGTGCAATATAGCTAATAAGCTCAACGCCATTGTCTGTCGTGCTGACTAATTCATAAGTTTGAATAGGCATATTATTATCCTTTTTTATATTGTGAGTTTTATTTAGGGGGTTTGTACATGTTCAATTGTTTGACTCGTCCTACCTTAACGCCCACGACCAACAAAAACAGCTATAATACTGTAACGCTCTTTATCAAAATGATACTGTGACTTTATAAAACCCTACTATGACTCCATGAGGCCAAACTTGTTAGATCCATCACGTTCATTTTCAAAAAAAGTATCTGATAAAACATCCAATACAAAGCCCGACGAGGCCGATAGTGCAACGCTACGTCCACAGTTTTGGACCCGATTTAATCTAGATGAATTAAATCATAGTGAATGGGAAGCATTGTGTGATGGTTGTGGCAGTTGTTGTTTGATTAAATATATGGACGACGATGATGAGGAAGAACTGGTCGAATATACGGATGTGACCTGTCAGCTCATGGACTGTGCGACAGGCTATTGTAGACATTATGATACGCGCCAAGAGTACGTACCTGATTGTATTCAACTGACGATTGAGAATTTGCCCAATATGATGTGGTTGCCAGCGCACTGCGCGTACAAACGTTTGTATAAAGGTCAAACGCTACCAGACTGGCATC
>NZ_JBPYDC010000132.1:0-1690 GCF_051847575.1 Psychrobacter sp. 1U2 | reverse complement strand
CGTAGCCATGTTGATTACTTGCTCTTATCCTACGTTATTTATAAGCGCGGTCTGAGCATTCCTTATGTGGCAGCGGGCGACAACTTAGATGTTCCAGTATTAGGACCTTTGTTACGCGGTGCTGTGGCTTTTTATATTCGTCGTAGTTTTCGTGGTAATGCGCTTTATACCGCAGTGTTACGTGAGTATATGCACACGCTTATTACTCGTAATACGCCGATTGAATACTTTATAGAAGGCGGACGCTCACGCTCAGGACGCTTGCTACCACCAAAGATGGGCATGCTAGCGATGACGATACATAGTCAGCTACGCCAAACCAATAAACCCGTAGTCTTTATTCCGACCTATATTGGTTATGAGCGCATTATGGAAGGTGGCACTTATATCGGCGAGCTAAAAGGCAAGCCAAAAGAGTCCGAATCCTTAATTGGGTTACTAAAAGTTGGACGCAAAATTGAGCGTATTTTTGGTAATGTACATTTAAGCTTTGGCACACCGCTGCACCTAAGCGACTTTATGCAAAAATTCGATGTGCCTGCTGATAGCTTACCCGCTGATCGTACCGATACGCCACTTGATGAAAAAGCCAGTGCCATGGTTGATAATATTGGTGTAAAGATCATGCAGCATATCAATAAAGCGGCGGTCGTCAATCCCGTATCATTACTGTCTCTAGTCTTACTATCAGCGCCAAAAGCGGCTCTTGATGAAGACATCTGCCGCGAACAAATCGCCCTATATCAAGGTATTGCGCGTCAAATACCCTACTCTGATGACACTATCGTCACAGATATGAGCCCGCAAAAAATCATCGACTATGGTATCAAGCTCAAACTTATTGAGCGTATACCGCATATTTTGGGTGATATCATTCAAGTCGCTGGCAAGCAAGCCGCGCTATTGAGCTATTTCCGTAATAACATTTTGCATGTATTTATCCTATTGTCTTTCTTAGCTGCACTGGTCGCACGCAATGGTCGCGTGAGTCGCAGCCGTCTTGATGATATCGTTACTCAGATGTATCCTTTCTTGCAAAGCGAGCTGTTTTTATACTATCCAGCGCACGGTCTGATGGATACGCTTAATCAAAAAATCGACAACCTGATCGATCATGGCCTAATTATCGACTTAGGTGATGGCATGCTCAGTGTGCCAGATGCTAATAGTAGCTGTTATCAGCAGCTAGAAGTCCTCGCCGCTCCTGTTGCCCAGAGTCTTGAGCGTTACTTTATGACCTTGGCGTTGTTGTCACAACAAGGCTCAGGAAACTTGACCACAGAAGAAGTAGTTGATCTTTGTCATCTGCTTGGTCAACGTTTATCAGTATTGTATGCTGATGATATTCCTGATTTCTTTGATCGCTCCTTGTTCTTAAGTTTTGTCACAGCACTGACTCGTCTGAACTACTTACAAGTAGATAAAGACACAGGCGTGCTAAACTTCGATCAGCGTATTGACGATATCGCTCATCATGCTAAATATGTACTAAGCCCTGACATGATGCAAATTTTGCAGCAAATCGCCAGTCTTGATGATGAAGAGATCGCCCATGCGATTACTGAGATTAGTAATAAAAAGCAGCGCAAATTTGGTCTTAAGCGTTAGGGCGTACTTGCTTCTTTATATGCTAATAAAAAAGACCTCTAATAATTAGAGGTCTTTTTTTATTGTATAAAACTTGAGGTTT
>NZ_JBPYDC010000131.1:0-1692 GCF_051847575.1 Psychrobacter sp. 1U2 | reverse complement strand
CATTTTCAGGTGGCGCTAAAGACTGACGCTTTATGCCGTCAGCAAATTCTTTCAGCCGATCGTATTGTGATTGCAAAATCAGAAGAAGTATCCGAGCAGCCCTTATCGAACCTTGTTTCGACCATCAGCAAAATCAATCCAGCCGCACCGATTTCATTATCCACATTCGGTGTCGAAAGCCCTGTACCTAAACTACCAGCGCCGACCGAAATCTATGAGACGACTCTTGTCAATGAGGGTGCTCCGACGACTGTGGTTTCGTTGCCGATTCCTAAAGAAGTCGGTTGGGTTGAGTTTACCGTTTGGCTATCGGCGTTGCTGCATGCGCGGGGTGATACGATTCTGCGAGTCAAGGGCGTTTTGCATACGGATGAAGGTCCGATATTGCTACAATCTGTACGCAAAGTCATGCAGCAACCTGAGATTCTCCCTGCTGTCAAAAGTAGTTTTACATCCAAAGATATTGTACTTATAGGAGAAGGGATGAATCAAGAAGCATTGCTCGCTTCTTTGTCCTCTTTTTTTGGAGAACAGCGCTAAAAGCGAAGTATATACTTATATAAGTTTTTTAATAGGTAGTGGCAAAATCATTAAGTTACTATGATTTTAATAAACAGAGTTTAGAGATTTTGATAAATAGGGTTCAGCAATTTAAGACAAAAAAAGACCCACAGAGGAGGAAACTGTGGGCTGAGGAAAACTGAGTATGTAGTGTGTCTACAATTACAGTAAAAACTTATTATTTTTATAGAGATTCTAGCGTTATCAGAAATATAAACAGTTATAATTTGGAGTGAAAACTCAGTGTACAACTGTTTCTTCTAATATATTTATATTACCTGATGTTCTCCTTAATTGGCTACTTAAATTACATGAAGTTACTCTTAAGAGAGTTTTAATACAATGTCACATTTTGAAATATTTTATTTGCTAGGACTTTTCGTTCAATAAACGTTTTCTCTCAAAATAGTATCGATAAACTCGCAGAAGATGGCATGACGCAATACAAGAAAAATGCTAAGCTAGCAGGCATTCTTATGTCTATATAACACTAGGCTTACCATGACCGAAAGCACACAACTGCATACAAAAGAGCCGCTACAACCGCAAAACGACAAAAGCATTTTTAATCTACCCAATAATCTTACTATTGCGCGTATTTTGATGATTCCATTGTTTGTAGCGATAGCTTACTGGCCACCAGCCATGGGTATTGGCATGCCTGCCATCTCAGACAATGTCATCGCGCGGGTAGGGATGAGTGAGTTTAGTGACAGTTTACTACGGCATTTATTGTTAACTGGGGTGTTTGTTGTCGCTGCCATTACAGATTGGCTCGATGGCTACTTTGCTCGTAAGCTTAATGTGATGTCGGCTTTTGGACGGTTTTTAGATCCAGTCGCTGATAAACTGATGGTAGCAGCAGCGCTGATTATTTTGGTACAGTGGCATCCTAATATCATTATGGCGATAGCAGCGATTGTGATTATCTCTCGTGAGATTGCAGTATCGGCATTAAGGGAGTGGATGGCAGAGCTTGGTAATCGTACTAGTGTGGCGGTCTCGTATGTAGGTAAGCTTAAGACGACGTTTCAGATGATAGCCATCACTGTGCTTCTATTAAACTGGGAGTCGCTTGAGATGATAGGGTATGTACTGATGGTCGCTGCAGTGATTTTAACTTTGTGGTCG
>NZ_JBPYDC010000130.1:0-1693 GCF_051847575.1 Psychrobacter sp. 1U2 | reverse complement strand
CAAATACAGGTTTTATCTTCCGCATTTTAGAGGCTTTGGAGAAGCGAAGTCTATTCATTTGACGCAATTTGATTTTGTACGCCAGTATGCTGACGATATCAACACCGTGATTGAGCAAATTTGTCACGACCTTAAAATAGAATCTTTACCAGTTGCTGCTATCTCTATGGGTGCGCAAGTAATGTGGGGGTATTTTGAGCGTTTTGGTATGTCACGGGTCAGCCGTTATATGAACATCGACCAAAGTCCTGCGATTCATAATCAGGCTGATTGGCAAGGCGGCTTATTTAGTGAGCGGCAGCAGGAAGTGTTTGATATATTTCATGAAGTGGTAGATATGACACTGCCTTATGCTAATGTTGACAGTTTTACGCACCTACCATTTACGATTAAACGCCAGGTCACAGATATTGAGCGGCTATTTTCTTTACTATCAGTAAATCGTTCACGCTCAAAAGCCCTCGTCCAGCTTTTAACGCATCAAAATGATCATAAGCTGGTGTTTTATAATCATAATACCTGGCAACATAAAATGCGCTGCTTACAAGCGTATTTAAAGTTAGAGTACGATTTTCGAGCCGTCATAGAAAAAATCACCATTCCAGTGGTAAACTTAGTTGGAGATCGCTCAACGCTCTATGATCCTAAGTGGCAGCAAGAAGTGACCCGTATGCTCCCTAATGCAACTGAGATTGTTTTGCCGCGCTCTGGTCATGCGGTGCCGATGGATGAGCCGATTGCCTTTTATAAAGTGCTAAAAGAGTTTGTGGGAAATGAGCGCTAGGTGATATGGTAAAAAGCTGGGTTAAAAACCCAGCCTACGACAGCGTACCTTAAGTTTCTAGTCGGGCTTTGCATTTCCAACTAATCAGCTTCAAACTAATCAGTGAGCGCTTTAATCAATTCAAATCTAGGCACTTCTTTACCATCACGTGTGACTGTCTCGCTAAACATCGAAAGTGGTCGTACCCATACGCCATACTCACCATATAGACAGCGATAAACCACTAGCCTTTCTTCCGTTTCGGAATGCTGCGCGGTATGCAACACTTGGTAAAGACTGCCTTTATAATGGCGGTAGATGCCTTGTGGAATAGATTGGTTCATAAGTAACTCCTAGCCTTCCCTATAAATGTATGAGCTAAATACTGTCTCGTTATGTTCAAATAATAGAAATAGATAAGGCCGACAATCAATGTCGACCTTATTTATGCTCTTGATATTAAAAGCCCTATTATTCTACCGTTACTTTTGCATAGGCCTTTTTGCCTGCTTGAATAACAGCCGTCTGACCTGATGTTAAGCTAAAGCTAGCATCGACTACGTCACCATCTACTTTTACCGCGCCACGTTTTACCATATCTTTAGCTGCAGAATTGTTTTTGGCAAGTGCTGCTTGGTTTAAGACTTGGGTGATAAATAGCGCATCTTGCCCTTCTAGATCTAGCATAATTTCTGGCAGGTCGACTGGTAATTCGCCATCAGCTAAAACGTTGCCTGCAGATTTGTGTGCATTAGCCGCCGCATCAGCATCATGAAAACGTTCAATCAACTCTTCGGCGAGGATACGTTTGATTTCTTGTGGATTGCGACCGTTTTCCATCTCTGCCATCAATGCTTCGACTTCTTCCATCGGCTTAAAGCTTAAAAACTCGAAGTAACGGCGAATTAAGGTATCTGGCATCGATAGTAG
>NZ_JBPYDC010000129.1:0-1693 GCF_051847575.1 Psychrobacter sp. 1U2 | reverse complement strand
ACAATGCTTGCTGTCGATACGGCAACCTTGCAGACCAGCGCGCTGTTTAGCATCCTCAATCGCTTGCGCTAATGGCTCAGCCATCATCACCATACCAGGACCCCCACCGTAGGGACGTTCATCAATACGGCGATAATTATCCGTAGTATAGTCGCGTGGATTGATGCACTCAATTGTGACTTGCTCCTGAGTCACTGCTCGTCCCGTGATACCAAACTCACGAATCGTGGCAAACATCTCAGGAAAAATACTAATCACAGCAAAATACATCAGACCTCTGTTTAAGTAATGCTCGCTAAATGACACCTGCATGAACATATCATTGCTTCAATCGTAAAGATCGAATCAATAATCGCTCGGCCACGCCACATGAACTGCTTTATTGGCCATATCGACTTCAATTACAGTTTGAGCATGCCACGGTATCAAGCGCTCTTCGTTATCTAGACTGTCTGAATGTGCTGCTACCCGCATAATGTCATGCGCGCCAGTTTCAAACATCTCAGTAATATCACCAAGATACTCATCCTGCTCATTCAAAACTCTAAGTCCAACCAGTTCAGACCAGTAAAACTCGTCCTCTTCAGGTTCAGGCAATGAGTCTTTTGCAACCCAGATAGCAACACCATTCATAGTTTCAGCAATATTACGATCAGGAACTTGCTCAAATTGAGCCACAAGCCCTGTACCCTGCTGACGCCACTTACTTACTGTCAATGGTTTAACACCAGTGGCAGTTTTTATCCACCACGGCTGCATACCAAAGATATCCGAACGATCATCTGTATCGCTAAACACCCATAACCAGCCTTTGATACCATAAGGTTTCTTAAGCTGACCAATTTTCATAAGTGTACTAGCGTCTGGTACAGATGACATAACGTCTAACCTAACAATAAATAAAACAGAGATTGCTAATAAAAAAGCAATTAAATAATAAAAACAATTAACCGCGTATACTGATCAAATCAGCTACGCTATCTATTTTAAACATACTAAATAGTCTAAAAACTGACTATAAGTACTTAACGCTAAGCATTTAAGCAGTTGCTTCAGTGCTTGTTGTCGCTGATTTGTTGTAAGCTTTTGCTAATGAAGCAACGCGATCTGAAGGCTGTGCACCTTTTGCGATCCACGCATTATACGCTTCCATGTTTAAGCGTACTGCTTCTTCAGAATCTTTGGCAAGTGGGTTAAAAAAGCCAATGTTTTCAATGTAGCGACCGTCACGCGCGCGGCGTTGATCAGCAACAACTACTTGATAAAATGGGCGTTTCTTGGCACCGCCCCGTGCTAAACGAATAACAACCATGTGAATTCTCTCTTTCGCAGGTATACCAAAAGGGCATAATTGTATCACAGTCTTGATTTGTTGAAAACATAAACTGTGTTTATTTAATGACTATTATAACAATGGTTTAAAAGCAATCAAGGGCCACAAATATCGCAACCTATTTACTGATCAAAGTCTAATATTCAACGATAACTTTTAGCCAGCTCATAGCGCCTACTGCAGTATTGCACTATACTTTATTGCAATACTGTAAGAGCGTTAGATCCCTATGTTTATTCCAACTCCTCGTCGCACTGCTTGGCTGCCACGTTCGTACTCTAGTACTTGGCTTACAACCTTAATGGTAGCCTTTATTGTTATAATCAGCGTCGGTTTGTCTATTTGGTTTTTTTGGCGCAG
>NZ_JBPYDC010000128.1:0-1698 GCF_051847575.1 Psychrobacter sp. 1U2 | reverse complement strand
CCAAGACTTATCAGGCTGTCCAAGGTTTGCAAGCGTTCAGGATCAGGAAGTTGTTGTTCGGCATAATCTGAAAGTAGAGCAGTCACTTCAGTGATCTGCTGCTGCGCAAGATGTAGTTGCTCTGAGGCTTGCCCAAAGGTTTGGCTAACCCCTATTTGATGGTCACACAGTTTAATCGCTTGACCAAGTAAGGTCATGACATCAGGCTCATCGCTATCATTATCGAGCAAGTGCAAACCCTGACTGGCCTCTGTCATTAAGGCCTCTATATTAGACAGCTCTTCATGCTCAGCTTCGACATCATGATAGTCGACAGCCAATAACGGTGCAATATCTGCCAATTGGTTTTGTAGCAGTTGAATACGGTCTTGACGCTGGGCTTCGCGGCTAGCAATTTCATCCGCTTGACGTTTTAGCTGTTGATAGTGCTGGTAACTGCTCGCCGTCTGCGCTGCTAAAGGAGTTAACTGAGCCATCTCATCAAGCCACTGCACTACAAATTGCGGCTTTAGTAGCGCTTGCTGCGCATGCTGACTATGAATGTTGACAAGCAATGCACCCAAACTTTTCAATTCAGCTAGGCTCACAGGCGTTCCGTTCAACCAAGCTTTTGAGCGCCCGCTGTTACTTAGCTGACGACGAATCAATATCTCAGGCTCATCTAAAGAGCGCTCATGCTCAGTAAACCAGTCGGACACAACAGCATTATTTGTCACATCAAACTGCGCGTAGATATCGGCGTGAGCCGCACCATGTCTGACCATGGCACTGTCTGCTCGTTCACCGATACAAAGCGATAATGCATCCAGTAGCAACGATTTTCCTGCGCCTGTTTCACCAGTAATGACATTAAAGCCTTCAGCCATGCTCAGCTCATGTTCAGCAATCAGCGCAAACTGATATAAGGTTAACGATAAAAGCATTAAAGTCTCTCATGGTAGGCAATTGGCATTGGTAATCTTAGTTAGACTAACGATAAGGTCTGTGAAAAGCAACTGTGTTTGGTGTCTTATTCTAAACTAAATGAGGATTTAATTAATGGTCATAACCCTAGCAAATTATATCAATATTGGTATACATAGCAATTATTTAAGGGTACTAGAAGATGGTCAGTTTGGTGAATAGATAATATTTTCAGCATCGCTGTAACAAACTTTTTAGAGATAATGTGGTAGCATAAACTCACTCAATCATAAACTTATGCCACAGTATGTACACATAATAGTCTGTCAAAGATGGGACGTGCCTAGGTAAAACTTGAGTCTATAAGCGGTTAGGTTATCAAACCAGTAATATAATCTGCTTATTTAATAATAACTATATTAAAAGCAGTTATTTTAAAATAAGCTATGTTCAGTATGAAGATGTAAACTGTAATGTCATAAGACACTTATTTTTTAGTTTAGCTATAATTATTTGATAAGGAAGCCACTATGTCAGCGGCACAATATACTAACGTAACGGTCAATGCTCAGGCTACAGTAACGTATGATGGGCGCTGCTCAAGTCATACTATTATGTTCGAAGATGGCCGGCATAAAACATTGGGTGTCATTTTACCTTGTGACAATACCGTTGAACGATACCACTTTAGTACCAATACCTCAGAGCGTATTGAGATTATTAGCGGCGAATGTGAAGTCAAAATAGAGGGCGATGAGGAGTTTAGCTACTACCGCGCTGGTCAATCGTTCGTGG
>NZ_JBPYDC010000127.1:0-1708 GCF_051847575.1 Psychrobacter sp. 1U2 | reverse complement strand
AAGTGAATATTACAAACATTATGGTATTACGCCTGAACGGGTGGCGCTTGCGAAACCTGATGCTCTAATTATGCATCCAGGTCCGATGAATCGAGGTATTGAGATTGCCTCAAGTGTAGCCGATGGTCCACAGTCTGTTATTTTAGAGCAAGTAAGTAATGGTGTAGCGATTCGTATGGCTGTATTATCACTTGCCATGGAAGGCCAACGCGCTCATCAAACAGCAAGAAACTCATAAAAGACACCTAACCAATGACGTTAACAGCTGATATTTTGTAATGTAAACTTTAGACGTTTGATGAATCGATTCTATTTATTTAATTATTGATATGGTAACAAGCTCATGACTGACCCCATTACTACTGATGCACAGATGATAAATTTACTTCCTAACGTCTTTAAGAAATCGTTACCGAATGAGACGATGAATAAACTTACAAACCTTGAGACTGGTCGTGAGACTTGGTTATTACCTCCATTAGTAGACTTGTGCGCACGCCTACGCGAACCCGGACAGCAGCAACATGGGACATTATCCTCTGAAGGTCGAGCTGCCCGTGGCAATGGTTTTTTGCATGTAGTGATTCCACCTGATACCAACCCTATCTTAGAAAATGGCTCACTACTCAAAGGTTTGCGTGAACGTGCACTTGAAGATGGTGGTATTTATTTGCATGTACTTGGCGCATTGACAGCAGGTCTAGAAGGGACGCGTCCCTCTAATATCGCAGGTCTTAAAAAAGGAGGCTGTATTGCTGTTTCTAATGCGCGCAGGCCTTTTGATAATGATTTGGTATTGTTACGGACGTTAGAATATGCCGCAACCTTTGGTATGAAAGTGTTTTTTTATCCTGATGAGCCAAGTTTATCCGGCAATGGGGTTGCACACGAAGGCTACATTGCTTCTTATCACGGTCTGCAAGGTATTCCTTGGATCGCTGAGACCGTCGCCCTGTCTACCCAGTTATTGATGGTAGAGGAGACGGGTATTGCAGCTCATTTTAGTCAATTGTCCTGTAAGTCTTCAGTAGAGCTGATGCGCTGGGCAAAAGACAAAGGACTGCCAGTAACGTGTGATGTGGCGATGCATCAGCTATATTTGACAGATGACAATCTAGAAGGCTTTAATGCCCAAGCTTATGTATTACCGCCATTACGTAGTAACACTGATCAACAAGCACTGCTACGTGGCCTCAAAGATGGGACTATCGATGCCATTTGCAGTCATCATGAACCCCTAAATTCTACAGCCAAAAAAGCACCTTTCGCTGAGAGTACACCTGGTATCTCAAATTTCGACACCTTTATGGCTTTAGCCTGTCAATTAGTACGGGATAAGGTATTAACAGTAGAGCAGCTAGTAGATAAGATTTGCATCAACCCTGCGCAAATTGCTGGAATAAGTACCAAATATGAGAGCTTGGGCGGTGCAATCTTAGTCGATCCTAATCTTGAGTGGCAGGTGACAGTAGATACCATGTTATCGAACGGCAAAAACACCCCGTTTTTTAACCAGCATCTGCAAGGCCGAGTCGTGGAGACCTTCTTTGGTTAATTCGTCCCAGCATAATGACAATTCACGACCTTCTATAGCAAGTGAAAGTCATCAGTTATTAGGTGATGACGATAGTTTGTCGAACAAAGCGACCAAAGACAGCGAATCTAGCGAATCGATTAAAGCGGTTGCAGTATACGAGATTGTCAAAGG
>NZ_JBPYDC010000126.1:0-1708 GCF_051847575.1 Psychrobacter sp. 1U2 | reverse complement strand
CTCCCACTTATCATTGCCCGTGAGTATCTATACGGACTTAGACGACAAGACCGCTCAAAAACTGTATAAGCAGCTAGAGCTTGAAGCAAAAACCCTACAACCTATACTGTTGTTGGATTATGAGTATTATGAAACCTATACTCACTTAGCGCCCGTGACTGGCGCTACTGACGATCCAAGCATAGGTAATCAACAAAGACTTGTTAACAGTGAACAAAGTCAGGTTATTCATAAATTATTGAACGTTACCTCTTTGCCAAAATTGTTATTGAGCATGAAACCTGAGCGCAGTATTCCATCCTCCTTTTTGGATCAGTTTGATGGGTTTTTGAATAAACCTTTAGACGTGGCCTTATTATTATCTGAGCTCATCCGTTTATTACAGTCTACAACCGTCTCGCATAAACACGAAGATACTGGTAAAACCTCTGAGAGTACAAAAAAACCAACGATGGATAATAACACTGTCGAGGTGGCCAGCGCTCCTACCATATTAGTTGTCGATGACAATCTAACCAACCAAAAAATTACTTGTAAGATGTTGGATAAGTTGGGCTATCCTAGCTTGGTGGCAGATGATGGTCGACAAGCCTTAGAACAACTTGATGCACAGCGACAACAAATCTCATTAATCCTTATGGATTGCCGAATGCCAGTCATGGATGGTTTGCAAGCTACTCAAGTCATACGCTCACAAGGGAATAGTATTCCCATTGTCGCATTAACTGCGAATAATACAGAAGAAGATCGTGAAGCTTGCCGCCAGGCGGGAATGGATGATTTTTTGGCGAAACCTATCAATAAAGATAAGTTAAAAACAGTCTTGCAAAGACTAATGACAACCGAATAAGTTATTTAACACCGTCAAAAGCTGTCAGTAGGCTTTATTGTTTTCTACTTTGTTACCTGATGCTACGATACGGATTATTTCATAAAACCATTGTCAGCCAAAAAATCTTCAGTAATTTGACTTTGCGAGCTTGGTGCGCCTATGCTGCCTGTTTGCGACTTGCCTAACAGACGCTCCAAATAGCGAGCAACGATATCTACCTCAATATTGACCTTGCTACCTACCAGCCAGTGTTTGGCGATATTGGTTACTTGCGCGGTATGCGGAATGATATTGAGGCAGACGATATTGTCACGTACTAAGTTGGTCGTCAGGCTAATACCATCAACGGTGATAGAGCCTTTAGTCGCAGTATAATGCGCCAGCTCTTTAGGTATCTCAATTTCAATATAGATAGAGCGCGCATCTTGTTGCAGCTTACTGACGCGCCCGACCCCATCGACATGACCGGCAACGATATGGCCACCAAAACGCGTAGTTGGTAACATCGCTTTTTCTAAATTGACAATATGACCCGCTTTTAGCTCTTCTAAAGCGGTTCGAGCGATTGTTTCGCGTGAAACATCAACAGAATAAGAATTACTACCCACTTCTACTACAGTTAAACAAATCCCATTTGACGCAATAGAGTCGCCCAACTTGACATCACTAAAGTCCATGTCGTTCGACTCTATAGTTAGACGGATATCACCGCCTGTAGGCTGCATAGACTTTACTTTTCCGATATTTTCTATAATTCCGGTAAACATATAGACCTCGTGTTTTATCGTGTTGCTGTCGTTAACAACGTATTTTGCTTAATTAATGTACGTTTATATAAGATAAGCTTTAAAAAAATTTGATTATTTTTAATCCTAT
>NZ_JBPYDC010000125.1:0-1717 GCF_051847575.1 Psychrobacter sp. 1U2 | reverse complement strand
TTTAGTACGGAATATACTAAGACCAACCTCTCCGCCGTCAAGAGCAACTTTTGTGATGGAGTCATGACGACAGGCATAACCGCGATTAATATCCCAGCTATTTTCGGGGGTTTTTTCTTCATCGCTATAAGGCTCAATCACTGAGCCATATGGCTTAAATGCAGCTTTAGTTAAAGGCTGAGCAATTATCGTAGTTTTCATAAGATCACCTTTATGACAATTAACAATGTCATTCATTATAGATTACATCCAATTAGCAGTATTGTCATCTGTGGCAGGATGATTTTCGTACCAATGCTTGGCGATTTCATCGCGGCGGCAGACCCAAACATCAGGTTTGCTGGTGATGTATTTTAAAAATTGTTTGAGCGCAGTAATACGGCCAGCACGGCCAATAATACGGCAATGCAAGCCAATGGTTAGCATTTTTGGCGCGTTTTTGCCTTCTTTGGCACCTTCTTCATAAAGGGTATCAAAACTGTCTTTTAAATACTGATAAAAGGGTTCAGCATTGGTAAATCCTGGACTTGACGCAAAACGCATATCGTTGGTTTCAAGGGTATAAGGGATAACCAAATGCGGTTTGCGGGTTAGCTGACTGCCTTCTTCTACCTTCACATTGAGCCAGTAAGGTAGTTCATCAGCGTAGGAATCAGAGTCGTAGATATAGCCACCTTGCTCAGCGACCAGCTCACGTGTATTAGGGCTATCACGCCCAGTGTACCAACCTAGTGGCTGACCACCGAGCATGCGATTAAAGATTTCAGTTGCTCGGCGTACATGTTCACGCTCCGTCTCACGATACATGTATTGATAAGTGATCCAGCGTAGTCCGTGGCTTGCCACCTCATGCCCGTCTTCTAAAACACGCTCGATAATGTGCGGTGTCTTTTCAGCAGCAGAAGCACAAGTAAAGGTGGTAATTGGTAGACCATATTCTTTAAAAACATCTAACACTCGCCAAACGCCCACACGGCTACCGTATTCAAAGGCAGACTCGATAGACTGGTGACGGTTGTTAAATTCTGGTGTCCCTAAAACATCCGATAAAAAGCGCTCAGACTGACCATCGCCATGCATGACACTGTTTTCTGCGCCCTCTTCGATATTTAGGACGAACTGCACCGCTATTCTTGCACCGCCTGGCCAGTTTACTTGTGGCGGATTGGCACCATAGCCTTTTAGATCGCGGGGGTAGGCATCATGATTAAAATCGCTGGTAATCTTTTTTGTCATCTTGTTTAATCCTTTATAAAAACAGAGCAGTATAGTCGCTCGAAACTTACTAACTAAAAGAGGATAAGAACGCGATAAAAATATAATAGAGCGTTATCGCGTATTTATTACGAGTTGAATGTTATCGATTGAGCGTTATGAGTAGGCTTCATTAGTGATCTAACCGTTTTGATATTGTAGCAACGCCTATTGAGCAAATAGTCAGTACAAAGATAAGATCGTTTGTACTGACTTTTACAAGCAGGCTTATTTTTATACTGTGGTTCTCATTCTACTATTGTGTCAGGATCTACTGCATAAGAGCGCATCAAGACCCAATATACGACACCCCCTAATGCGGCACCTAACAAGAAACCATAGCCTTCAAGCTTGGTAAGCGCTGGTATCAGCACCGTGGCAATAGAGAATAAAGCACCGATGGCAAAGGCGATAAGCGCACGAATGTTCCAGCCTTTGTAGTAATAATAAGCGCCTGTTGGCT
>NZ_JBPYDC010000124.1:0-1719 GCF_051847575.1 Psychrobacter sp. 1U2 | reverse complement strand
AGGCATGAGTCCGAACGCGCGAGGACTTTATAATAGTTTAGGAGATGATCAACAAATTGTCAAAAATTGGATAAAAAATGGTTGGGGATGTACAGCATGCCATGTGTCAAAGGATTCATGGCATTTAGAAGGTGTTGTTAATCCAGAAAATGGCTTAATCTATGATCATGCTGTTGATCAAGAAGGATTCAGAAATTGGGCTCTAAGGAGCAACGCTGCAAGGTCTATAGTTGAGTTTGGAACAACAGTAGGTATGGCAAGAGCAAAATTTATGAATGCTCCTAGAGCACCTCGCGTACCAAATGACACTATGATAAAAGGGAAAAATCGAAGAGTTGATACATTTGACGCAGAAGTTGACTTAGCGATAGATAATTCAATAAGTTTTAATTTTTGGGTTTTACCTGCTAACAGTGGAAAAATGAGGCTTACTGGACAGGGATTAACAAACATAAAGCTAAAAATGAATCCTGAGAAGCCTATTTGGTTTCATGACAATTTACTATTTAGGAAAATACAAGATGCACCTCATACTAAAGTTGAAGTGAGAACTCACTCTCCAAATCCAAACCCTAGAATAAGAGGCACATATTCTTCAAATAATAACACAACTCAAATTAATACTAATCCGAATAGCGGACCAAAACTATATCGGCTACCTGACGGAAGTTGGAAGACTATCGATACTATGACAGATGCTGAAAAGGTAGCTGCCCATTACCACTAAATAGGACGTAAATATGAAACAGAAAATGAGTGATCGTAGCCTATTTCTAAACTGAGTAGAGCAAAAAATTCTTTATTGAAAGTCTAAAAAGGTATTTTACAGATCCCCCTTTTTTTTAGCATAAGTATTGGGGAAGAGTTTTTATCTTGATAGCTTCTGTTAGGCTTCTAGGCTGTGTAAAAACACCTATTTTTAATAATGAGATACGAAATTAGAACGACAAACCAATTATTTTAAAGGTAGATTTGGGAAATTCTGACTGATATTCTTTTCAGTATTGTGCTCAAATATTATTTAAACTCTTTATCCATATCTATTCATGCTTATAGTCAAAGCCTTGTGCATCATCAATCCGAAAAATCACATCCAACAACATTTTTAACAGTTCTGATTTGTCAAAATACCTAGTACTTATCACAATCGGCGAAGTTAACAGCTCATTCTCAAATGAGCTTCGGCATAGCTTACGACATGTATTTTTTCTTTTAGTTCTAATAGCATCTGCTCATTCCATGTTCTATAGCGATGTGCATTATATCAATGATCTTGTATAAATGCTCTTTCACAACTTGTCTGGCATAAATAGCATTTAAATAAGCAATTCATCTAAACGCTATCTACATTATGAGTACTGATCTATTTAATCTACTAATGTCTAGTAGTGGCTTATAGCAATATGACTGTATCAACTAGTATGAGTTCCATTCTCATCTATTGCATACATTTATGGCTATTCAGTTTTATCAATAAAGCTCATCTATTTGAACATCGACCGTTGCCCAAGACATACCCTCAAAACCCGGGTCATCTTTATAGTTATTACTATCAGTAGGCATAGGAATTGGTTCGCCATCGTCTATCATGCCACTTATATGAAGCACAATAGCTTCTTTAGCATTTTTTAAAATATTTCCATACTCATCACTAGCTGAATAGCAGCCCGCTATATCTGGGATAATGATGCCATACGCAGTATTGTCGTCACCTTGTTG
>NZ_JBPYDC010000123.1:0-1724 GCF_051847575.1 Psychrobacter sp. 1U2 | reverse complement strand
CAGAATATAACCGTATTGACTATGACCAAGCTGAATACTATAACAAAATCGCTATTCAACGCGACGTTAAGTACTCTAGATATACTTTAGCGTTCTTATGTACTCATCATCTAAGAGACAAGTCTAAGATAGACGAAAGTATTGAGCTTTATAAAGAGGACTTGCTGGTAGAGAAAAACTGGGAGTCATCAACTGCTCTTTCTGGTATTTATCTCAATCCAGAAGAATTTGGTTCAGAGTTAAATTACATCAAAGCGTTGGCTTATGCCTATATCACTAGAGATATACGCAAAGACCTTGTTAATGATCCAGCAAATGAGATGTTCGAAAATGGAGAAGATGATCTCATTGAACTACTCCCTAGATCACTAACTCCCGAGCAATTAAAACAAGCTAAAGATCTATATTTAGAATTTATGGCAAAGATAAGTAGTGAACATAAAATTAATTAGGCAGGAAACTAATTAATGAAAGTAGGAGGTAAAAAGTTTTCGTAGGGTGCACTCCGCGCACCAACATATAAATTGGAAACAATAAAATGTAGGTACTTATTTAAGCAAATGAATCTACCCTAAGCTACTTATAAATATACTTTCGATTTAGAAGTTTAATTTTTCAATAGTGCGCTGGGCGCACCCTACGACTAATATCCGCGCTCGCGTTGCGGTAGAAGCTGCCCATGTCGATTACTGGTATAAGTTCGTCGGCCTAGATGGCAAAGTCATCGGCATGACCACTTATGGCGAGTCGGCACCTGCTAGCGACTTGTATAAAGAGTTTGGAATTACGGCTGACGCTGTGGTTGATGCGGTGAATAGTTTGGTTTAGAAGGATCGTAGGCTGCGGCTTTAGCCCAGCACTTAGCTATGATTTATAGTTGAGTTGATGACATTATTGAGCAGAGCTACTGGATTATTCTGGTGGCTCTTTTTTTATGGTTGGTTTTTGGTTTTAAATCATTAAAAATGAATTGATGGGTAGGTTAGTGTCGAGATACGAGACCCAAAGACTTATTAATCGAAACGTTGGGTGTCGCAAGCTTCATCCAACCTACGCGCTAACCGTTACTTCATAATAAAAGCCACATCAAAATCATGTGTTGGAATAAAGTTGGTCTCTTTAATCTCAAACGTCGTCGCGCTTACCTTTTTGACTTTACCTTTTCCTTTCCAGCAAAACGGCACTAATTCATCAGGGTCGCGTTCTACGGTAAGTTTAAAGTTGCTAATCGGTTTTGCCCAGTTAGCCCCTGTCTTCAGGATATAGCTTAGAGCGTGATAGGGCCGTCCGTTATTATTAAATCCTCGCTGAGTTGATTTATCTACACAAAAATCTGTAAATTGCTCCTCGTCCAAAGATACTGATCCACCGACCAATGGTGTATATGAATGCTTGATTTTGGTCGTAGCATTGGCTTTGAATTTTTGCTTCCAACTATAGATTACCTGCGAATCCCAAGGTATATAAAGACTTTCTCTATCATAGATGAACTTATCTAGTCCTTTATTATTACAATCTAAAAGCTGTTGATTGACATATTCAGTGTCAACTTGATACGTCCAAGGTCCCATCATATCGGCCTCATTAAGACCACAGGATTTGAATATTTCAGTCGTATCAATAGAGGTGTCCGCATAGGTTCTATCGCCATCTTTGACGACAATTGGACGCATAAAAGTACGGACATGCAGTGAAGTATCGATGGGTTGGTCATTGACCCACAG
>NZ_JBPYDC010000122.1:0-1726 GCF_051847575.1 Psychrobacter sp. 1U2 | reverse complement strand
AATATTGGCCTGCTGATGACTGGTGCTTTTGGACAATCGCGGCTACGTGAGCTACTCAAAGGGAGCGAAACTGAGAAGTTATTGGGCACTACTAAAACGCCTTATTTACTTTTTCCTAAAGCTTAAGCTTCTTTATATCTGCTATTACCACACATAGTTTATCATTAGTATAGATGCTAGTTGCGTAGCGCTTAACGTAGGCGGCATCTTACTGACAAGCCAATCTACTGTCTGGCTATCGGACAATTAGACCACAAATCCCGCCCTGGTTTTATTTCTATACACTATTATCTACTGACTTCTACAGCCTCTCATTATCTCCATTGTTGAGTTAGCTGTCTTTATCTTAATTCTGTTTTGACATCTAGACTCCACTCTTTGTAAGATTTTCGCAAATCATCACAGGATACCCTCCCCGTAGGGTATGAAAGTTGGTTATAATAAAGTTCTTGTTGCACCTAACGTCACAGGTAACTCCGCTGTATTTATCCTAAAATTACTAAGTAATTATCAGGACTATCTCGTTTTTATTGCATCATATACGATGAGAATTTAAAGCTTTTTTCCGTTATAGTGGCGGTCATTTTTAAGATAAGTAAGTCCAAACGTTCCTCCCCCTTGAGTACGTCTGGCACATTTTTTGAATGACTTATCACAAGCATGGCAAAGCTATGATGCATTAGAGGTATGCAACGGCCTGCGACATCATTCATATAAGGAAATTTTTTATGAAGTTAATCACTGCGATTTTAAAACCATTTAAGCTTGATGATGTGCGTGAAGCACTGTCTGATATTGGCGTCAAAGGCGTCACTGTCACCGAAGTTAAAGGGTTTGGTCGTCAAAAAGGACATACTGAACTGTATCGCGGTGCAGAGTACGTAGTGGACTTTTTACCGAAAGTAAAAGTCGAGGTCGCGGTTATCGATGAGATGGTTGAGCCAGCTATTGAGGCTATCACACGTATCGCCAGCACTGGCAAAATCGGTGATGGCAAGATATTTGTGACAGCACTCGAACAGGTTATCCGAATTCGTACCAGCGAAACCGGGCCAGATGCGATTTAACTTTTATAGTTAAACCATAAATAAGCAGTTTTGCACACGATTGGTGCAAGTATCGTTTTAACAAACATCATGTCATAAGGACAGCTACTTTGTAATGTACGTCTAAAAGCAAACCAATCTACCGCATTGTCAATTCAAGGGGGAATTAAGATGCAAAGTCAGATTTTTGAGCTGCAATACGCACTCGACACGTTTTATTTTTTGGTATGTGGCGCACTGGTCATGTGGATGGCCGCAGGCTTTACTATGTTGGAAGCTGGACTGGTTCGATCAAAAAATACTGTCGAAATTTTAACCAAGAATATTACTCTTTTTGCAACCGCTTGCACTATGTACATGATATGTGGCTATGCCATTATGTATGGTGGCGACTGGTTTTTAAGTGGTATTGCAGGTGGTGAGACTTTAGTAAAAGACGCTTTAACAACCTCAGCCGAAAATGGCTTTGAAGGTGATTCTGTCTATTCTGCAGCATCTGACTTTTTCTTCCAAGTTGTCTTTGTGGCCACTTGTATGTCGATTGTCTCAGGCGCTGTCGCTGAGCGCATGAAGCTTTGGGCTTTTTTAATGTTTGCAGTAGTAATGACAGGTTTTATCTACCCACTAGAAGGTAGCTGGACATGGGGTGGCAACGATGTCTTTGGACTATTTAGCTTAAC
>NZ_JBPYDC010000121.1:0-1729 GCF_051847575.1 Psychrobacter sp. 1U2 | reverse complement strand
TGTGGTATCTAAACTGTTTAATATTATCCAACCCGATTTGGCAGTATTTGGACAAAAAGACTATCAACAGTTGGCAATTATTAAGCAATTGGTACGTGACTTAAGTTATCCGATCGAAATCATAGGCGCGCCCATTATCCGTGCTGATGATGGTTTGGCGTTGTCCTCGCGCAATCAGTATTTAACTAGCGCTGAGCGTCACATTGCGTCGGTACTACATCAAGCGCTTCAACGTTTGGCTCAGCAGCTAGCAACTGGCAAGCTAAGTCAACAAAGGATGCAAGCATTATTGGCAGAGACACGCATGTACCTTACTGATGCTGGATTCACGATTGATTATCTAGAGATAAAAACGGATCAGCTAGTCTCAATAACTACTGCTGAAGGCTCCGAGATAGTTGAAAAACGGTTTATTATTTTAGTTGCCGCTTGGTTGGGAAGAGCCCGTCTATTAGATAACGAGTTTGTCACTATTAATGAGTAGTTTTAATGATGGATTCACAACGTGTGGTAATACCAAAAAGACAGAAAACGCTTAACATGCTCGTAGACAAAGTAGACGATAAGATATGGTCAATTCGCTATAAAAACAATACAGCGAGACTGGTATAAATTTTTTGCAGCCTCTGTCAGCGTAGACACAGCAAGCAAGAAAAATTTATACCAGTTGCGTCTCACATTACAACGTATTGATTTTATTTGGTATCGACTATAGCCTATTTTTCATTAGGACGGATATTGGCAATCTCTTGATGAAAAGCATCGATATCTTGAAAGTCGCGATAGACACTGGCAAAGCGTACATAAGCGACATCATCTAAAGTTTTAAGCTCACTCATGATAATCTCGCCCAAGACTTTACTACTAATTTCTCGCTCTCCCATCTGTCTGACACGCTTCTCAATACGACTAATCATCGCCTCTTGCTCGTCAATCGTGATAGGGCGTTTTTGTAAGGGTAATAAGATAGAGCGACGCAGTTTTTCATTATCGTAAGGCTCAATTTTGCCGCTAGACTTAATAATTCTTGGCATCACCACCTCTACCATCTCAAAAGTGGTAAACCGCTCTTGGCAGCTGTTACAAGAACGACGACGACGCACTTGCGCACCTTCCGCAGCAAGACGCGAGTCAATAACTTTGGTATCTGACGCGTTACAGTACGGGCAGTGCATAGTAATTTCCTTGTTTTAACATTAAGAGCAAGAGCCGTTGTTGATAAGTTTAAGCTTTTTATCAGGCAATCGAAGATAGAAACAGTAGTTTGCTAATCACTTACCAATACAAAAACTGCCGAATATCTTACCTAGTAGGTCATCAGCACTGAATTCACCAGTGATTTCACCCAAACTATGCTGAGCTTGACGTAAGCTTTCAGCGACTAACTCTCCTGCTTGAAAGACCGTTAGCTGCTCATGCGCCTCTGCTAGATAGTCAGCCGTCCGTCTAAGCGCATCTATATGACGCGTACGGGCGATGAGGCTATTCTCTGGTGGATGGAAGCCGACTTTAGCACATAATTCTTCGATTAATGTATCAATGCCAGCCCCTGTTTCACATGAAACATTTACTTGCTCATAACCGCGATTAGTGATTTCATTTTGTGAGACCGTCATCGCTATTTTATCTTTGCTATGAGTCAACAAATCACTTTTATTGGCAATAATTAATAGTTTTTTGGTGGCTGGTAATTCGCCAAATAGCTGCTTTGCAAGTTGCAACGGTGTGG
>NZ_JBPYDC010000120.1:0-1730 GCF_051847575.1 Psychrobacter sp. 1U2 | reverse complement strand
TAAACCATGAGCCAACAGTTAACGAGCCAATAGCAAAACAGCCAACTGCGCATCAAGAGCCAGATGATGCTCCAGAGCACGATAAGACGACTAAAACCACTTTACAAGAAGAGTCAGATCCAGATGTACTACGCGCCAAACAAGCTGCCTCAGCGCAGTTTTCTGGTACTGCCAATCTAGGTCAAGGTCGCGATCTAGGAACTGAAGGCAATAATGCAATGGATCAAGCTGTCAACAATCCTGCTAATACAGGACATCCAGAGAAAAAACCAAGCGGTAGTTGGTTCATATGGGTATTTATCGTCATTATTATCATCGGAATTGCTCTATGGTTATTTAACATGGGCGGCGTTTAATCGCTTATTTTGATCGTTTATACAGTTTGCTAGCTGGCACCAATCAGTTATAGAAGATGCCTTATAACTAAAGAGATGAGCCGAACAGTACAGTAGTGCTAAATAATACTAACGCTGGCCAGTTTTGTTATACTGGCTGGCTATACTGTAGCTAAATTTGGTCCATCCTCATTTCTTGACAGGTTTATGCTCTATTTATTTCAACGCCGAGCATGTACTGTCTTTTTGCTACTGCTATTTTTATCTTTTGCCTATTTGGTGTTAAGAGACTTTTTACTATGATGACCTTTGAAGAATATAACGCATTTAAAACACAAGGTTATAGTCACGCCCCCCTTGTCAAAAAACGCTTAATGGATGCTCAAACACCAGTTTCTGTGTTTTCTAGAGTACGTGATTTAAGCGGTTCAGCTTATTTGTTTGAGTCAGTCGTAGGCGGTGAGCGCTGGGCGCGTTATTCTATGATTGGTCTGGGTAGCGATTTAATCTTACAGTACACAGACGGTTATATGACCATCAAAAGAGACGATCAGATTGATAGTGACGCAGTCGATGATCCATTTGATTATATTAGAAAGCTTATGGCACAGTATAAAATGCCCACACCAAATGAGATCGAAGCACTACCAAGCTTTAGTGGCGGGCTGGTGGGCTACTTCGGTTATGACATGATACGCGTTATTGAACCAAGCGTTGGATTGTCTGATGCGCCAAACCCCATGTCGCTACCTGATATGTGGTTAATGCTCTCGATGAGTGTCATCGTCTTTGATAATTTAGAAAACACTTTGTCCATCATCGTTTATGCAGATTGTAATGATAAGGATGGCTATGGTGCAGCGATTCGAGAGCTTGAGAAAATCGAAGATAAGCTGGCTGAGATGCCAGACTTGAGTACGCCCATCATGCCCACACCAAAATTTGAATCGCAAACTGGACAAGAGAAGTATTGCAATGATGTCAATAAGATAAAAAATTATATATTAGAAGGGGACGTTATGCAGGTCGTTCCCGCTCAGCGTTTAACTGCGGACTATAAAGGAGACTCGCTGGCAGTGTATCGAGCGTTAAGATTTTTAAATCCGTCACCTTATCTGTTTTTAGTACATGGCTATACGCTTGATGACCACAAACGTTTTGACATTATTGGTGCCTCTCCTGAGATTCTATCACGTATCGAAGATGGGACAGTGACAGTGCGTCCACTGGCAGGCACACGTAAACGCGGTCAAGATGAAGCAGAAGATCTAGCACTTGAAATAGAGCTACTGGCTGATAAAAAAGAAATCGCTGAGCACTTGATGCTAATTGATCTTGGTCGTAATGATATCGGCCGTGTCTGCGAGTATGGCAGTGTCAAAGTTACCGAGAAGA
>NZ_JBPYDC010000119.1:0-1736 GCF_051847575.1 Psychrobacter sp. 1U2 | reverse complement strand
CGCAAACGGTATAGCTAACGCTGGCACCACCAGACATAACTTTATTGAACTGAAAGGTAACTTCAGTGACCGTAGTAGGAGTAATCTCTTGATTGATTGTGCTTTGAGAGGCGATATTATAGGTAGACAAAACGGTACTGCTGTCGTCTTGTAAGGTGATGGTTTTAGGCGTGCTACTGTCGTATATCACTGTGATGTTTTGCCGGCGTATGATACTTTCAGCTTTTGCTTCTTTGAGCGCACTCTCTATGGTTGAGACAGTTGACTTTACTCGCTGATTGGCCAATTGGTTACTAATATTAGGCGCGGCAATGCTTACAATGATCGCCAGTACAGCTATCGTTATCATCAGCTCAATCAGGGTAAACCCTGCGCTGGTTGCTGGTCGTCGGTAAGATGAGCTGTAAAAAGATGCATTCACATCAATATCCTATTAATAACAATCACACATAATGACAACGACCAGTTTGTTTGTATAAAAAATAGACACTACTTAGCTAGTTTTTTATTTATTCTTAAACACTATTGTAATTATTGCAATATTCATTCCAGTGTGATGGTATCAGCAGGTAATGCTTTAGAGCAGACAACCCACGTGATAAATGGCGTTATCAATGAAGTAGTTATAAGAGTCGACATAAGAATGGATAATGTAGCACAGATACATTTCTGTATCATTCATAATACATAAAAATATCTTTAAATATTATTTATTAACATTGTTTGTCTAGGTGTCGTGACTGCCGTGCGCAAGTGCATAGGCTGATATATGGTAAATATTAGAGGTAGGTGTGTTTTTATCGTGGGATGTATTTGGATTTATAGGTTGAGTCTGATTGTGAGAGGAGGTTTGGATATACAGTGTCCGAGCCAGTGCTTGTAGACTTGCTCCTGTGGTCGCCACATCATCGAATAGTAATATACGTTTGACAGGAGGTAATGTCGTCAACGTAAAAGCATCGTTTAGGTTCGCTAAGCGCTCTGCACGCGTTAGGCCTTGTTGACTAACAGTATGATCAATGCGCTGGACACCTTGCCAGATAGGTATATTCCAATGCTTGGATAAATATGCAGAAAGAATAGTCACCGGATCAAAGCCGCGCTCAACTAGGCGATTGGCGGTGGTAGGCATGGGTAAGATGACGCTGTTTTGGCTATGGCAGCAGGCTGGTCTTGGGAGCTGACGCAATACATGTACCAATAAAGGCAGCTTGGTCATGTCCTCTGAATGTTTGAAAGCTCGAATGGCTTGGCGAATTGGATAATCGTAATAAGTAGCAGCTTGGATAGTAAGAGAAGCACCTGCGGCAATATCTACAGTAAATACCTCAGGGAGCCACGCGATATAATCATGGCAGTGCGCGCATAAAAGACCTTTATGAAAATACTGCTGTATACGATTATGAAGTGATGATGCAGCGCGACTTGGTATATGAGGTACGCTACGATAGATGTGGCATAGCTGACAGCGTAAATTTATATACTCTGCCAGCCATAAGCCGCTTTGGTATGGTGCTAAGCGCTGCATAAATAACGAGGACACTTATCTATAATATTTAGCGAATTATAGCCCTCTCCAGTCATTGAGCATTATCCCAACACCGATAGCGGTATTTTTATGGTTGTAGTCGATGATGGACTCACCATAACCATGGAACAGCTGAACATAACCATTGACGTTGTTGGACAATGGATAGATATAATCGACTTGCGCTGCGCCTTTTTCTGTCTTTGGG
>NZ_JBPYDC010000118.1:0-1742 GCF_051847575.1 Psychrobacter sp. 1U2 | reverse complement strand
ATTATTTTGACATTACCAGTCATTGAAAGTCAGATGAATCTGGCGATTGAAAAGATCGAAAAATTGACTGCGGTTGCTGATAAAGTCGTCCGTATTCGCTTAGACGAGTTGGCCTGATGATATAAATCAGTAGTGACCAGTGAGTTATCTTAGTAAACCTTGATTTTTATCTTAACAATGCACATTATAATAATGATTCTTTATTAACGATTAGTGAGGCACAGTGTTCATCTAAAGCGCTGAGTTTTAATTTAAAACAGGTAAATGAGGCAGAATAACGATGTCGAACGATGCAATTGTAATTATTAATGGTGCGCGTACGCCAATGGGCAGTTTTCAAGGCGCTTTAAAAGATGTCAGTGCTACAGAGTTAGGTGCGACAGCTATCAAAGCAGCCGTTGAACGTTCAGGTGTGAGCAGTGACAATATTGATGAAGTCATTATGGGATGTATCTTGACCGCTGGATTGGGTCAAGGCCCTGCTCGTCAAGCCATGCGTCAGGCAGGTCTACCTGATGAGACTGGCGCCGTGACGATCAACAAACTTTGTGGTTCGGGTCTAAAAGCGGTTATGCAGGCGCATGATGGTATCAAAGCAGGTAGCTTTAATGTGGCTGTCGCTGGTGGTATGGAGTCGATGACTAATGCGCCATATATTATGCCAGGGGCACGTGGTGGCTATCGCATGGGGCATAAAGAAGTCAAAGACCATATGTTCTTAGATGGTTTAGAAGATGCAGAGACTGGTCGCTTGATGGGTCAGTTTGCGCAAGAGATGGCCGATGAAAAAGGCTATACGCGTGAACAAATGGACGAGTTTGCGATTGAATCACTAAATCGTGCGTTGACTGCGATCAAAGATGGTCATTTTAAAAACGAGATTGAGCCTGTCACTTTTGAGACTCGTAAAGGCGAACAAACGGTCGAGGATGATGAAGAGCCAGGTCTTTCTAATGCAGATCGTATTCCTAACCTACGTCCTGCGTTCGCCAAAGAAGGCACCATCACTGCAGCTAATGCCAGCTCAATCTCAGACGGTGCTGCTGCTGTCGTGATGATGAAAGAGTCACAAGCGCAGTCTGAAGGTCTAGACTACCAAGCTCGTATTATTGCGACTGCCTCTAACTCTCGTCATCCAAGTGAGTTTACCATTGCTCCGATTGGTGCGATCGAAAAAGTATTGGCTAACGCAGATTGGTCAGTTGAAGACGTCGATCTTTGGGAGATCAACGAAGCCTTTGCGATGGTCACCATGGCGACTATGGATGCAGTGAGTATTGACCATGCCAAAGTCAATATCGAAGGTGGTGCTTGCGCTTTAGGTCATCCTGTAGGTTGCTCAGGCGCTCGTATCCTGATCACGCTTATCAACTCATTACAGCGCACTGGTGGCAAAAAAGGTATTGCAACCTTATGTATCGGTGGCGGTGAAGCGGTAGCAGTAGCTATTGAGTTGTCTTAATCAAAAGACATTGTCAAAAGCTTTTATTATGACGCTATTGGATATGTCGTCACAATGCATCTAGTCAGATGACTGTGTAATACTTATCATTTTGATACTGATAACTCCATAACCGTACTATTAATCAATAGTACGGTTTTTTTTGTGTGCATGGCATACAACAATATGGTTAATATTTATGTGTGTAAAAATGCGTTAACTTATACCCAATTGATGTTATGACACTTACAGCCTATTACATGCAATTACGTCAGTTGCACATTTTGCTACCTTGCTTCTA
>NZ_JBPYDC010000117.1:0-1743 GCF_051847575.1 Psychrobacter sp. 1U2 | reverse complement strand
TCTCTGGTACTGATGGTGTCGGTACCAAGCTTAAATTGGCGTTACAACTAAACCGTCATGACACTATTGGCATTGATTTGGTCGCCATGTGTGTTAATGATTTATTAGTATGCGGTGCAGAGCCATTATTCTTTTTAGATTATTATGCGACTGGTAAGCTGGATGTTGATGTGGCGGCAACTGTGGTTACAGGCATCGGTGATGGTTGCAAGCTTGCCAACTGCGCACTTATCGGTGGTGAAACAGCTGAGATGCCAGGCATGTATCAAGATGATGATTATGACTTAGCAGGTTTTTGTGTTGGCGTGGTCGAAGAAAGCGAGGTCATCACTGGTGAAAATGTCAGCGAGGGCGATGTATTGATCGCACTTGCTTCAAGTGGCGCGCACTCAAACGGCTACTCTCTTGTACGCAAAGTTATTGAGGTAAGCGGCGTTGATGTCACTAGCAGCGATGAGCAGCTAGACGGCCAGCCTATTCAAGATGCCCTAATGGCACCGACTCGTATCTACGTAAAAGCCATTAAAGCTTTGCAAGATACGCTTGGTAGCTCGGCTTTACATGCAATGTCGCACATTACTGGTGGCGGCTTAACAGACAATCTACCACGCGTATTACCAGATAATTTGGCTGCTAGTATTGATACGAGTAGCTGGCAGTTCTCAGAGCTATTTACGTGGCTACAAACCCAAGGTAATATCGAGCAAAGCGAGATGTATCGCACCTTTAACTGTGGGGTTGGTTTTGTTATCGTAGTACCAAAAGACAAAGCAGATATCGCTATTAAAACGTTGAACGAGGCAGGTGAAAACGCTTGGCAAATCGGTGAAATGGTTAGCCGTGAAGCAGACGCAGTGGTATACCGTTAATGCCAGACAGTCATAAAAAAGATAGTCATAAAAAAGGGAATCACAAGCCATTGCGAGTGGCTGTCTTAGTATCCGGTAGCGGTAGCAATTTGCAAGTGTTAATAGACGCGGTACAAGCAGGTACACTACCAGTTGAGATAGTCGGGGTCATCAGCAACCGCGATGACGCTTATGCCATCACACGCGCAAAAGATGCTTCTATTCCAGTAGCAGTGTTGTCACATGCTGCGAGCGGTAAACGCATGGGGATTAAGACTTTTGAGACTCATGCCAGCGCCCAGTTAGCGACATGGCAACCTGATCTGATTGTATTGGCGGGCTTTATGCGGGTGCTAGGCGCCGAATTTATCGACAATATGTCAGCGCCAATGATTAATCTACATCCTTCTTTATTGCCGGCCTATAAAGGGCTTGATACGCATCAACGCGTCATACAGGCAGGCGAGCGTCAGCATGGTTGTAGTATTCATGTGGTTACAGCTGAGCTGGATGCTGGTGCTGTTTTGACCCAAGCAGTGCTAGACATAAATCATAAAGATACTGCTGATAGTTTGCAAACACGTGTGCAAACGCTTGAGCATCAATTGTTACCTTGGACAATTTTGCTAATATCCAAAGGTGTCTTGTCGTTGAACAACGAGCAATTATCAAATCAGAAACCTACCTATATGCCGACATTACCTTTGAAGCTATATTTAAACAGTTAAAGCAATGGCAAGAAGCAAAAAAAGATATTAACCATTTAAAACTATCGATCATAAAAAAGCCCAGTCATTCATACTTTGAATAACTGGGCTTTTTACTGTTCACTTTTAAAGAGTATTTAGAGGGTTTTAGCTCTCAATACTTTTATGCATTATTAACCTTTATGGAC
>NZ_JBPYDC010000116.1:0-1744 GCF_051847575.1 Psychrobacter sp. 1U2 | reverse complement strand
ATTTTGCTAAATAAATGTTGCGGCTGTTTTAGAAAGCGATAGGGCATGCCATACACACCCTATCTAGTCAGTCAAAAAAACACAATCAATTAACCACGCTCAGCGATAGGAGGTACGTCTCTTGGCTCTTCACCGATGTATTCCGCACTTGGGCGAATAATACGGTTGTTTGCGCGCTGCTCAAAGACGTGAGCTGCCCAGCCAGTCAGGCGCGAGCAGACAAAGATTGGGGTAAATAGCTTGGTTGGGATACCCATAAAGTTATAGGTTGAGGCATGGAAAAAGTCAGCATTACAGAACAGCTTTTTCTCACGCCACATGACTTCTTCACAGCGCACAGATACTGGATATAAAACCGTATCACCAACGTCCTCAGCCAGTTTTTCCGCCCATTGTTTGATGATGACGTTACGCGGATCAGATTCGCTATAGATAGCGTGACCAAAGCCCATGATTTTGTCTTTACGCTCAAGCATGGCCATCATCTCTTTTTCTGCTTCATCTGGTGAGCTAAAGCCTTCAATCATATCCATAGCGGCCTCGTTGGCACCGCCATGCAAGTGCCCGCGTAATGAACCAATCGCACCGGTGATGCAAGAATGGATATCTGATAACGTAGAAGCACAGACGCGCGCGGTAAATGTCGAAGCATTAAACTCATGCTCAGCATACAAGATAAGTGAAACGTTCATCACTCGTTCGTGAAGCTCATTTGGTTTTTCGCCTTTAAGCAGATGCAAAAAGTGACCACCAATAGTGTCATCATCGGTTTCAGTCTCGATACGCTCATTGTCATGGCTAAAGCGATACCAGTAGTTGATAATTGATGGGAATACCGCCAGCATACGATCTGTTTTATCATTTTGCTGTTCAAAGTCGGTTTCCATCTCAAGATTACCAAGCATTGAGCAACCGGTACGCAATACATCCATTGGATGGGCTTCGCTTGGAATACGCTCAAGCACATCTTTTAATGCTTGTGGTAGACCGCGCAGCTTTTTGAGTTTGGCTTGATAGGTATCTAGCTCACTTTGAGTTGGCAGGTTGCCATAAAGCAGCAGATAAGCCACTTCTTCAAAGATGCATTGCTCGGCCAAATCTTTTACGTCATAACCACGATAAGTAAGGCCTGAGCCTGATTTACCGACAGTTGATAGTGAAGTCTTGCCAGCGACCTGACCACGTAGTCCTGCGCCTGATAGTTCTTTGCCTGCTGCCATGATTAAATTCCTTTTGTTGGTAGCTTGTTGTTAAGGTGATTAAGTTAAACAGTATTGACTATTAAAAGGGCTTGAGAAAACAAGTTTATACCTTACTTATTTTTCTTACTTATTGTCCGCAAACAGCTTATCTAGTGTTTGCTCAAACTCATGATAGTCCAAGAAATCATAAAGCTCCATGCGTGTCTGCATGGTATCGACGACATTTTCTTGCGTGCCGTCATCTAAGATATGTTGATAAACATTTAATGCCGCTTTGTTCATCGCACGGAAGGCTGATAATGGATATAGCACCATATCGACACCTACGCCATGTAGCTGCTCAGTGGTATACAAGTCAGTTTGACCAAACTCAGTCATGTTGGCCAGTACCGGAATATCTAGTACATCGGTAAACTTACGATACATCTCAATGTCAGTTAAAGCTTCTGCAAAGATCATATCAGCGCCCGCTTCTTGAAAAGCTACCGCTCGCTCAACCGCCGCATCAAGCCCTTCAACTGATAGCGCATCAGTACGCGCCA
>NZ_JBPYDC010000115.1:0-1749 GCF_051847575.1 Psychrobacter sp. 1U2 | reverse complement strand
ATCCTCTAAGGCTAATTCCACTAAGGCTAATTGTTTACTAACAGACAAGATTTATTAAGGTTCAGTTGAGCGTAAAGCTTCATCTGCCCTGACATGTACATACTCCCCTGGAGCATCAGAGAGTATCTGCCACTCTTTACCTGTATACGTGATACCCGGTTGTCTGCTATCTACTTCACCTGCACTGTGCTGATTGATCCATTCGCTCCAATGTAGCCACCAGCTCTTATCGTGCTTTTCTGCTTTGGCATACCATTCATCAGGATCGGCGACATAATCTTCATGGGTATAAAAGCCATACTTACCCGTTGGCGGGTTGATAATGCCAGCGATATGCCCTGACTCACCGAGTACAAAGGTAACATCACCACCCAGCACTTGTGTAGACGCATAGCTTCCTTTCCATTTGGCGATATGGTCTTGTAATGTTGCGACGACATAGGTTGGGATAGTCACTTTTGACAAATCAACCTTTACTCCGTCATATGCCAACTCGCCTTTTTCAATCATTTTGTTGCCCAAATACAGCTCGCGCAATACAAAGCTATGCAATGCAGCAGTCACGTTGGTAGCATCAGAATTCCAATATAAAAGATCAAAAGGAATTGGACGCTCCCCTTTTAGGTAATTTTGCACATAATAATTCCAATAAAGGCTATTTTCACGTAATAGACTAAAGGCGGCGCCCATCAGACGTCCGTCAAACACCCCTTGCTGCTCTCCTTCTTGCTCAAGCGCACTGACCGTACGTTCGTCAATAAATACGCCTAAGTCTCCAGGATCGCTAAAGTCAAATATCGTGGCCCAAAAAGTTGCACTGGCTATACGATCTGCCTGCTTATTTTCAGTCAACCAAGATAGCGTCAACGCCAGTAACATACCACCGATACAATAACCGATGACGTTAGCGGCTGACTCCCCTGTAATCTCCTTAATGACATCTAAAGCCGTCAGCAGTCCCTCGTGCATATAATCCTTCATATTGACGTCTTTATAAGCCCGCGTTGGATTGGCCCACGACATCACAAAGACACTATGGCCTTCATTGAGCGCCCAACGAATGTATGAGTTCTTCTCTTTTAGGTCCATGATATAAAATTTATTAATCCATGGCGGTACAATCAATAAAGGACGTTTATGAACTTTAGCTGTCGTTGGATTATATTGTATCAACTCAAACAACCGATTACGGAACACCACTTTGCCTGTCGTTGTAGCGATGTTTTCACCAAGCTTAAAAGCATCATGATCCGTCATGCGAATGCTCAGCATTTTGGAGCTCTTTTCCATGTCTTCTGTTAGCTGCTTGAGTCCTCTTACCAGATTCTGTCCCTTTGACTCCATGGTCAAGCGCAGTATTTCAGGATTACTCCATAAAAAATTACTTGGCGCCATTGCATTTAACCATTGACGAGTAAAAAATGATAAGCGCTGACGGGTTTTTTCATCAACTCCCTCAGTATTATCAATGGTATCCATCATGCCATTAGCGGTTAGAAGATAGCTTTGTTTTAGAAAGTCAAAAATAGGATTGTTGGTCCATTCTTCGTCTGTAAAGCGTTTATCGCCTTTTTCTGGAGTGACAAGAGGTTGTATTTGGTCTTCAGAGCCCTTCATCAGGGTATTTTGATACAGCTGGAACTGTTGTTTCCATAAATTCATCTGTTGTTCGATTAATGCAGTGGGGCTTTTGTCTGCTACGCCTGTGCTAAACTTCTGCCATCCATCTATCATATTGAGCATCAGAGA
>NZ_JBPYDC010000114.1:0-1759 GCF_051847575.1 Psychrobacter sp. 1U2 | reverse complement strand
TGGTATTCGCTATCGGCCATCGTCATGACCGATGCTTATGGCGCCGTTTGGGGCAGTGTGGCGCTATTTAATGACTTGGTACGTGAGTTCTTTGCGCTATTATTTATTCCCGTCTTTATGCGTAAATATCCATCAGCAGCGGTCGGTCTTGGCGGCGCGACCAGTTTAGACTTTACCCTGCCGATTATTCAGCAATCAGGTGGTCTTAAAGTTGTGCCACTGGCGATTAGCTTTGGCTTTATTATTAATATTGTGTCGCCGGTGCTGATGGTGCTGTTTTCGGCTTGGGGATAAGGCTGACTTTGCTAATTGTCATTGACCTTATTTTCCCATGCAATAATTATAGCCTTATTTCCCCTTGCTACTTCATCAACAATAAATTTTATAGCTTTAGTCTCTTGAACATGAGTACCAACATATCCAGAACGGATTAGATTTATAATATCGCTTGAAGTTAAATAGTTGCGTTTAAGTGTTTCAAAACCTATTCGCTCTCCACCTCTAGGCCCTTTAGCATTTTTTGTGGAAATATAATGCTGATAGTGGCCTAAAGAAATTACAAATGAAGAGCCTAAACTTCCTGCTTCTCTTTTTATAAACTTAAAAAAGAAAGGGTTACTATTCAATCGATAGCCTTCATAACTTCCTGAAGACTTTGGAAGCTTCATTCTCGATATTTCTTTTGTCATTTGTGAGTCAGGTCTAAAGATCCAGTCTTCATACTCTCTCTCAAGCATCTTATACTGAATCATGACTACAGAATCCATTGTTTCATTGATGTAGATTAAGTCTACACCAAGCATTTTTTCTAAAGGTAATTTATTAGAATGATATATGGTTAACCGCTCTTGGTTTTTGATATAACTAACTTTACCTGTATAGTCTGCAGCAACCTTAGTGAAACCTTCGAGGTTATTGAGGTCTGACTGAATGATATTATCTTCATAGAGCCTACTTTCATATCTATTCTTTTTATTAGAATCAATCCCAAATATTTTTAACGCCATATTTTCAGCATCTTCTTGAGCTAGAGCTACGTAATCTTTTGGCTTAGATATGTTCAACCTATTAGAAACATTATTTAAAGCATGATGGTTATTCTTATCTTCAAATAATGCAGTAATAGCAGCCCTACTAGTAGCAGAAGTAAGGTTTATTACTTCTGATTCTGAAGACAGTTTCCGCTTGAAGGTTTCTCCTATTTTTTCATCTTTAAATTTTGAAGATAAATCAACGAAAGATGAGAGATATATTTTATTTAAACTCTTAATGGATACTCTTGTTTCAAACGTTGTGATTGCTGACTTATTTGTTACAACTCCCAAGAGATATTCTTTTGCGCCTACTTCATCCTCACAAGCTAACTCTAAAACACATATACTATTTTTTCTCGTCTTTTCAAAATAATTATGACGAAAAGCAAGAGTTAAATACTCAAGATCATTTGCAGACTCTTTCAAAGCACTAGATTTTTCGATACCCATCTTTATTAAAGTAATAAATCTTTTATCAACATTTCTCAAAACGTCTTGAAAGTCGCTTTCATTCATAGATAGTCCTTAAGTAGAAATTTAAACTCATTATGCCATCGCTAGCTCTTTTTCTACCCGACAAGCATCATCATGCCATTGTATAAACTCATCGATAGCTATTTGAGCGGAATGGTTATGACTACCTCTACCAGAAAAAGTCTCAACATAACGGCAAGCGCGGTAGCCTTTTGCAAAGCCTTCATAATCAGTAATCCACTGCTTACGCG
>NZ_JBPYDC010000113.1:0-1774 GCF_051847575.1 Psychrobacter sp. 1U2 | reverse complement strand
CAAGTCATCGGTATCAACAGAGCCGTGCTGAGCACCAGGGGTCAAATGCCACGTTGGCGTTATGTTTTTTTGGGTACAGCCAGTCATAGCAAATAGTAGAGCAGTAGTGGCTAACAAGCCGTAACGGTAAGCAGATTTTTTCATGATCCATTCCTTAATATATGTTGTGTGTCATTTGACAACGTTTATCTATTTATAAAAGCTATCTATAGACAAACGCTGCCATGAGGTAAGGTGCTTGTACTAGAAATGGAAGCCTGCACCAATGGCACCGCCAGCATTCCCTTGTGTATCCGCTGTACCATTCACTTTAATTACCCAGCGACCGTTGTCAGACACTTTAGACACACCAACGGCCACTGCGCTTTCGCCATTGTACGAGGCGATACCGCCGCCGACCATCGACTTACCTGGGATATACGCTTGTGGCAATGAAGACATTGCCATCGCCGCTGAGATACCAGCATTGGCATCATCTTCGACTTCACCAATTCTGTAGCCTAGGGCGTTGACGCTATCGCCAAGCTTTTTATCAAGAGCATGTAGCTGACCACCGTTAACCGCATCAGTACTGTCCGCTGCAACTCTGCCAGCTTCAACTCCAGTGATGACAGTGTTGGCGGCATTAAAGCCTTCAGTTGTCATGCTAGGACCATCTTTGATCGTGACGCCATTGTCACTAACCACTGTGTTGCCAGTAGTGACGCTGTCGACTTCGATGTTGCCATCTAGGCCAATTTGAATATCACCGTTAGCAGTACTGGTGGTAATGTTATTGCCGCCTTCAAATTGAATGCTGCCATTGTTACCGCCGATGCTCTGACTGATATTGTCACCGTTATCCGCGCCAAAGCTGATACCTGCGTCAAGACGACCAGTATTGTCTGTGATCTGCTCGTTATTGGCTTGGATATCTTCGTTGGCCTGCGCGTTGCCTTGGTTAACAGCAGCGATGGCGTCACTAATGTTACCTTGACCAGTACCGCCGATGTTATTAGCAGTGAGGTTGCCATCAGCATCATAGCTAGCATCGCCGCCGATAATGCCGGCGACGCCGCTACCAAGATTATCTAACTGACCTTTATTAACAGCATCTGATGCTTGAACCCCATTGGCTACGTTAGTAATCGTGGTACCTTCAGCACCGCCACCTAACGTGATGCTGCCTTTATTGACCGTATCATCTGGGTTTTTGTCATACTGAACCGCTGCATTATTGAGAGATGCATTGCTATCACCAAGTGCGTCACTGACTGCTTTTAGCTGCGAGACGTTGACGGCGTCAGAGTCTGCAGTACCAGCGGCAACACCAGTGACTTGACGATATACGTCATTAGCCGCATCGCCTACAGCAATTGCGCCTGTAGTGCTGGTTGTGGCAGCAATAGCGGCATTACTAGCGGCGCCAAATCCTACAATACCAGTACCTGTTGTAGCTGCAGAGCCAAGACCTAGTACTACTGAGCCATTTTGGTTTGCTGTAATGCCGTTACCGATTACGAAAGTATCATCACTGTTAATCGTATTGTTATTACCCACTGAGTAACTGTTATTACCATTGATCGTACTTGGATCACCAAAGGCACCAGAGTTATCGCCATTTACGATGTTACCTGTACCGATACTAATGGACTGCGTGCCGTTGGCTTGAGCGTTATCACCGATGGCAACAGAGGAGGCGCCTGATACTTTTGAGCCTTTACCAATGACCACAGAGTCTTTAGCCGTCTCTGTCGCTTCGGTGTCGTGCCCTAGAGCAACCGTGCTATCAGCG
>NZ_JBPYDC010000112.1:0-1776 GCF_051847575.1 Psychrobacter sp. 1U2 | reverse complement strand
ATATCTTGCCAGTCATTAAGCAATAGAGTTATATTATATGAATTTTTTGAGTTATGTCGTCTTGGGTGGATTGTCTTATGCCGCTGGCTGGGCGATACGTATATATATACTTGGTAAACAACCTAAGCCTGCGCAGCCCTATGGTTTAAAACATCCTGTCATCTTAGGGTATCTGGGCGCGTTTTTTATTATTATGCTTATTGTCTCTTGGTTGATTGGACGCTATCTACTTGGTCACGTCACGATTGACTTACCCTTTATCATTATTAACAGTCTGGTTGCGACATTCGTATACTCATTTGGTCTCAACCCAGAAAACGCCAATTATGAGGTACCTGATTGATGGTTAGTGATCATGCACTAATGATGGTTTACTAGCTTTAAACTTAATGCGCATAAAACACGGTCAGTGATGAACTCATTGACCGTGTTTTTATGATTACAGATAGTATTAACTACTGTTTTAACAATTACGATTTTGTCTTATCTTTTATATTTTTGTCTTTATTATCAGACGCTTTATCTTCAGACTTTGCCCCATCTTTAGACATTGATTGCTCGCTTTTCCAAGCTTTATATTTGTTCAAGTCTTTCTCCATCAGTCTTAAGCAAAACCCAATTACCAAGGCGTCATCAACTTGACCAATAAAAGGTATAAAATCTGGAATAATATCAATAGGGTTTAAGACGTATAACAATCCAACCACTGCTGCTGAAATAGTTTTATAAGGTATATTGCGATAGTTACCTTGGTAATAATCTTTTACCAAGCTCATCAGTAGCATCAAGTCTTTAGCATAACGCTCAAGACCGCGATCCTTGTCGACTTGATTCTTTATGCTGTCTTCTTTACTTAAGATGAGTTTAATATTGTCTAAAAGCGACTTATTATCCTTTTCTTTATCAGCCATACTAGCGTTCCTATCATTATTGATGAATTATTTCTTACTATTTACTATAACAAGAGTAATGGTAAGTACCAAACATGGTTGTTTAACGATTTGTTGTCGTTGTAATAAGCAATGGTTATAGGGTTATGCAACCATTGTCGCTATTAAAGCTGCCAAACCGCGATATTTATATAAAGTTAAGGTTAAAAACGTTGATAATTAAATCATTATTCTAAAACCATTATTCTAAAATAAGTTTTGAGGTAACAGCTTAGTATGCTTATGACAAATCCAACTCTTTTACAGCAAGCTGATATAACCACCGTAGCCAATAAGGAGCTTAGTCGTCGCCAATTCTTACGTCGACTAGGCGTGAGTACAGGTGCTGGACTACTTGCAACTCAGGGTATTGCTCAAGGATTGACGGTCAAAACGAGCGATAAAACGAGCGATAAAAACGACAGCATGCAGTTGACCAAAGATGATCTGCCAACGGCGCTGCCAGATGGTAATCAGTCAATAGCGTCCAAATCACGTTGTATCAATCCTACTATTGAGACACGTCTATTTGCCAGCTCCAACGTTGGCGGTAGTAACGAGCGTAACCAATTGGCATTAGAGCGTATGGCTTGCGCAGGTTTTGAAGTGCAGAATCCTACTATTACTGAGCGACAATATTTGCGCTTTGCGGGAACGGACACGAAGCGAGCCAGTGATCTGCAAAACATCGCGACTGGGGCGATTGCTGCACCCAAGCTGCTCATGGGTATACGCGGTGGCTATGGCGCAATGCGTCTGCTGCCGCTGATTGATTGGCAAACGCTGGGACGCATTATGAAAGAGCGGGGCACGATACTAACAGGCTTTAGTGATGTCACTGCCATTC
>NZ_JBPYDC010000111.1:0-1779 GCF_051847575.1 Psychrobacter sp. 1U2 | reverse complement strand
AGTGTCATTGATACCAATGCAGGTCGCCATAAGCTAATCGCAGGCGCTGAGCATTATAAAAAAGAATCTGAAATGGCGCGAGATGGTGCTCAGACTGGTGATGACAGTGCCAATAACACTTCAGTCTATCTAGAAGACCAATGGCAAATGGGCAAATTGACCCTGACGCCAGGCGTGCGCTATGACCGTTATAAATCGCCTGAATTTGTGGCGGGTGGCTCCACTTATGACAATGTCGTCGGTGCTTTGGCGGCCAGCTACGAGATTGCCCCGCGCACGCAAGTATTTGCTAGTTATACTCAGCTGTTTAATGGCCCAGATTTGGCTCAAGCCGTGTTTAATAAAAACGGTGAAGGACTTTATGTCAATAATGATCTCAAGCCAGAAGAGGGTTATAACTCTGAAGTTGGTGTGGCTACTACACTACGCGATCTAACCGTCGCTGATGATGCGCTACAACTGAGTGCAAAAATACTTTAGAACCAATATCGAAGACTATCAGCTGTATATGCGTACGGGTGATCGCCCAGGCAGGTTTGGTCTTGACTGCGAAACTGGCGCGATAGGCGGTGAGTGCCAAGGTATGTACAACAGTGATGAAGACTATAAGATAGATGGTGTTGAGCTGGCGGCCAACTATGCTGTTCAAGACTTTGGCATGGGTCTGAGCTATTCGCGTGCCCGTAGCGAAGGCGATAAGACTGGCGATAGCATTCCCTCAGTGAGCGGCGGTAGTGCTGACTCAGGCGATCGCTATATGGTCAACTTAAACTATGCACCAAATGATATGGTTGGGCTTGGCTGGCGCAGTACTTATGTCGCATCTATCACTGACAATCAAGGAGAGACTAAGCCAAGCTATGACGTACACGATATCTATATGGATTACGCGCCGCGTCAGCTTGATAATGTTACTACAACGCTTGGAGTGTATAACTTGTTTGATGAAACCTATGCCAGCCATGCGTCACGCTTCAATGCCATTGAAGATGAGAGTACTGACTTTGAGCCAGGTCGCAACATCAAAGCCTCACTCACGTATCAATTCTAAACCTTTTTTGGTATTTTAAGTACAAAAAAGCCAGCTGTCTGTATGAGAGCTGGCTTTTTTTATCGTAATTTTAGATCCCACTAAGATACTGTATCTTTTTTAAAGTGGGTCAACGAGACAGTTAAAAGGAGCTGAAAATGGCCAAACCTAATCCAAGACTATTGGAAGTAAAAGGCATCGCTAATACCACCCCAAACATGCGCCGCATTACGCTTGGCGGTGAAGGCATGCAAGGCTTCCCAGCAGATCAAGAAAGTGGCTATATTAAGCTGATGTTTGCAGGAGAGGTAGGGCAAAAGCCTATCATGCGTACCTATACCATTATCCAGCAACGCGCTGATAAGATTGATGTCGATTTTGTGTTGCATGGTCTCAATCACAAAGGCGCTGAAGGTCCTGCCTCACATTGGGCCAAAACCGTACAGGTCGGTGATACCATTATGATCGGGGGACCAGGCCCCAAAAAGCTTATCAATCATGAGGCGGATTGGTTTTTATTGGCAGGTGATATGACCGCCCTGCCAGCCATCACCGTCAATTTGGCACAGCTGCCTAAAGACGCTACGGGCTATGCAGTGATAGAAGTATTAAGCGAAGACGATATTCAGCCGCTACAAAAACCAGAAAACATCACGATCCATTGGGTGATAAATCCGACGACCACCGATAGCCGCTATTCATTATTAGATAAAATGAATACGCTGGACTGGCTGGACGGTGAGGTGGCC
>NZ_JBPYDC010000110.1:0-1782 GCF_051847575.1 Psychrobacter sp. 1U2 | reverse complement strand
CCCAAAAAGGTCAAATTTACCAAACTGAGGGTCGTATTGAGCTTATCGCTCATGATATCTCTGACCACTTCCAAAACTTTAAACAGCAGCATCTAAAAGGCCAGTTGGCTTGTGATTCTAAAGCCTCAGCTATCCGTTATAAAATGGCGTTAGACAAGATTGGCAAAGTGACCTCAGTGGTTGCCATGTCACCACCTGATACCCGTGAAGGGCATGATACCGTCGATGGCGAATCAAAAGACATCGTTCAGAACTGGTGGCAAGCCAATGTCGCTAATGAGTATGGCGGTGATGAAAAAGCCTATACGAAAGCTATCATAGAAGCCTTTAGTCAAGATGATGGTCCTGACATTATGATTGTCGTTGATAAGCTATTAACGGGATTTGATGAGCCAAAAAACACCGTGCTGTATATTGATAAGCCCTTAAAGCAGCACAACCTCATTCAGGCGATTGCACGGGTAAACCGCTTGCATGAGAAGAAGCGTTTTGGTTATCTGATTGATTATCGCGGCATCTTAAAAGAGCTGGATATCACCATTGAGAAATACCAAGACTTAGCCGATCGTACGCAAGGTGGTTTTGATATCGAAGACCTTAAAGGTCTATATAACGCGATGGATACTGAGTACAAGCAGCTACCCAGACTACATAGCGAGCTATGGGCTATTTTCTCATCGGTAAAAAATAAACAAGACGGACAAGCGTTAAGGCAGGTGCTTGCACCAAAGATGCAGGAAATAGAGGGCAGAGTAGTCGATACTAAGCTCAAAGAACGTGACGACTTTTATGCAGCTTTGACCACATTTTCTAACGCCATGAAAATTGCGCTGCAATCAGCGTCTTTCTTTGAAGACAAATCATTCGATTGCAAGCGTGATCGCTACAAAGCCGATCTAAAAGCCTTTATCAATCTACGTAAGCAAGTGCGCGAAGACGCTGATGAAACCATCGACTATGATGAGTATGAAGCTGATATTCGCAACTTACTTGATAAGCATATCGCAGGGCTTGAAGTTCGTGAGGCAAAAGGTGCTTATTTGGTTGGCAACCTAGGTAAGGATGTTAAGCCTGAAGAATTAAGCGATGATGAAGCCCGCAACCAAACGGATAAAATCACTGGTCGGGTGACCAAGATGATTGAACAAGATTTGGCTGATGACCCTTATGCCCAAGAGTATTTTTCTAAATTGCTTAAGCAAGCGATTGCGGATGCCAAGGCAATGTTCGATGCGCCAGTGAAGCAGTACATGATGTTTGCTGACTTTGAGCAAGCTGTCAAAGACCGTGATGTCGCTGATGTGCCGAATGACTTTGTCGATGATAACGGTAAATTAAACAAACATGCACAGGCGTATTTTGGTTTGTTTAAGCACTTATTTGAGGCTGATTTCTTAGCGGATAAAGAGCTAGATAATGACAAGCTGGTCGCTTATGCCTTTGAGATTGATAAGATTGTTAAGACAGCCGTGGCTGAGTATTCTATTAATCCAGCAGAGATCGAAAATGCTATTAGTGTCAAATTGCTGCCAATGTTATTTATGGATTTGGGTATCGATAAAGCGCAACAGCTCATTGAGGAAGTGCTAAAGATTACCCGGCTTGGGCTATCGAGAGAAGCAAAAAGCACGAAAGAGACAAGTAGCCCACGAGCAGCAAGAGGGTAGTAAGCAATGACTGAGAATGGCGATTTTTATTATGGTGACAATAAAATCCATTATGAAGTAGTGCGTAAAGACGCAAAAAGTAAACCTCGTAAAGTTGTTATTAAAGTACATCCAG
>NZ_JBPYDC010000109.1:0-1792 GCF_051847575.1 Psychrobacter sp. 1U2 | reverse complement strand
CGCTACGATGCAGGCGATAAATCCCTTTTTCACTGTTCTCTTCTAAAAAATCATCAATAGTGATGTCTGATCCTTCAGGTACTAGATTGATACGCTCGCTCATGGCTGCCTTCCTTGTATAATGACGGTATAAAATGAGATTAGAAGCTAACGTTTGATACGACAACTGAGGGCATATCAAACGTAAGTCGCTAGTAGTGATTAATTAATGCTATTTAATATGAGTGCTCATTAACCTTGAGCACGGCGGCGTTCTACTTCGCTGCCTTGTATAGCTTGGTCAATGTCTTTTACTAAATGAAAGTCAAAGTCGATACTTGCGTAAGGCTTATCAAGCGCTTTTTCTTTTAGCTTGTCCGCGTCTTCGACCATCGTTACCTCTGGTACCAAGCCTTCGCGGCTTGCAAAAGCAAAGTCATCCCATAGGTACTCATCGCCATCGATGTTAATCTGCGTGGTCAGTTTGCGGTGACCGTCAGCACTGGCAAAGAAATGAATGTGAGCTGGGCGATGACCGTGACGTCCTAGCGCGCCCAATACTTTTTGCGTCATTCCTTCTGGTGGTACCGAGTAACCTAGCGGCACGATGCTGCGGAATGCATAATTTCCGTTTTCATCGGTAATGATGCTACGACGTAAGTTGAAATGAGACTGTGATTCATCAAAGAAAGAGTAGTTACCTAAGCTGTTGGCATGCCACACTTCAACTTTTGCATTTGGAAGAGGCTTTCCATCTTCACCATAAACAGTGCCTTGCATAAATAGCACGGTGCCATTGTCAAGGTCAGTGCCATCATCTAGACGCGCAAAGCCTTTTTCTTCTGGCGCACCAGCGACATAGAGTGGACCTTCAATAGTACGTACAGTACCACCGTCAAGACCGGCTGCTTTTAAATCCTCTTCAATCATTAAATCCATGAAGTGATCAAAACCAAGGCCGGGCGATAATAAACCTGCTTCTTTGCCCAAGTCACCGATAAACTCAACCCCAGACCAATACTCATCGGCGGTAATTTTTAAGTCGTTAATGGTTTGCATAAGGTCTGTGACAATACGTAGAACAATTGCTTGTACACGTGGATTGACTTGCTCAGGGAAGTCGATTTTGCCTTTGATGAATTGAGTGGCTAATGCTTCAATTTGGCTGCGTTCCATGTCTCTCTCCTTGTTGAGGACTGTTTTAATAAAGGGTAACTATATTGAGTACTCTTACTCAGTTTTTATAGAATCTGATATTCGCTTTACTTGCTTGGTTTAGCTGTCATCACTACGAACAGAAGATGGATGACGTAATAACGGTGTCACTTCAACCTTCATGTATGGATAAAGCGGTAGCGACATCATGATGTCGTGTAGCTCTTCATTACTCTCAACATCAAAGATGCTAAAATTAGAATACTGACCTGCTATGCGCCAAATATGACGCCATTTACCTTGCTCTTGCAGTTTTTGTGATAGTGCTTTTTCTGTGGCTTTAAGCTCGTTGACTTTATCGGCGTCCATATCTGTTGGGATTAAGACATCCATTCTGACGTGGTATAACATAATGATTTCCTTATACGTGATGAAAGATAACTTGGCTGACTTTTACAGTGTTTCAGTTTGAGCGTTAGTAGAAAATTAAGTCTTTTATGATTTAGGTAAATTGGTGATGGTTTGTTTGGCATAGTGGTAGATTTTATCGCTGTCTACTTCGATGCCAATACCTGCGCCTGTAGGAACATTTAAACCAAAGTCTTGATAATCAAGAGGCTTTACTAAAACGTCTTCGGTTAATAGTAAAGGACCAAAA
>NZ_JBPYDC010000108.1:0-1793 GCF_051847575.1 Psychrobacter sp. 1U2 | reverse complement strand
ATGTCACGCGGCGATGCTTATAACTTCCCTGTGATTCGTGAAGCGATTGGCTATGCTGATGCTTTATATGGTTTTAAATCAGGGTTTGATCGCGCTGGTAAATCATTGGGCCTAAAATCAGGTGGTTACTGGCCAGGTAACGAAGCCAAAGGCTTGACCAACCATCAATCGACGATTTTTTTGTTTAATCCTGATAATGGTAAATTGCGCGCGCTCGTCGGTGGTAACTATCTGACCGCTGTACGTACTGCCGCCGCCTCTGCCGTATCGATTGCTCATTTGGCTCGCAGAGACAGCAAAGTTATCGGTATGATTGGTGCCGGTCATCAGTCTACTTTTCAGTTACGCGCCGCACTTGAGCAACGTGATTTTGATAAAGTAGTCGCTTGGAACAACAACAAAGATCGCCTTAAAAACCTACAAGCTGTCGCTGAAGAAGCAGGCGTAGCATTTGAGTCGGTTGAGCGTGAAGAGCTGTGTAAGCAAGCGGACGTAATTATTACTATTACTTCAGCATTTGAGCCGCTACTGATGAAAGAGTGGATCAAGCCTGGCACTCACATCGCTTGCATGGGTACTGATACAGTCGGTAAGCAAGAAGTTGATGCTGAGCTGATAGCCTCTGCTACTGTCTTTACTGATGAAATCGCCCAATCAATCAGCCTTGGTGAAGCGCAACATGCCATCAAATCTGGCGCTATCAAAGAGAGCGATATTACCACTCTTGGTGCTGCGATTAACGGCGATCATCCGGGTCGTAGCTCAGATGACGAGATTACCTTGTTTGATGGGACTGGTGTTGGCCTGCAAGATTTAGCGGTTGCTTCTGCAGCAGCACGCTTGGCGCTTGAAAAAGGCGAAGCTCAGCAAATTTCGCTATAATTATTTATATTAACGAATGTATTTTAAAACCGCCAAATAAATTTATTTGGCGGTTTTAACGATGTCGTCGGTTTACCATCGAAACTGACCCCTTTATTAATCGTATTAAAATAAAAGTCATCATTCATATAGGCTTGTCTCATTTTATAATTTGTATTAGCTATATATGTTTTACTTCTTAAAATACGTTTTAATGCGCCGTGCCTAACACAATACGCGTCTGATCTGCCTTCATAAAAAGCTATGTGAGGCATACCGCTTGATTGATAGGATAAGATGGGTTTTCCACCTTATCGCTGTCGAAGTTGATCTTTACTAAATTTGAAGTTTTTATTTGACCGTATAAAAACTTATTATACTGGCCTCTCGCCCATGACTATCGCCCGATACATCTCGCGCCGATAACCATCGTAGTCATTAAAAGCTTGATGCAAGCAAATCCTATTATCCCACATAATAACGGTATTATTTTCCCATCTTAAACGACAAGTAAAAGATTCTTGAGTGGCAAAGCTGGATAAAAAATCAAGTAAAGGTCGCGACTCATCTTCTGTCATGCCTTCTATACCGCAGGCATAAATCTTATCGACATACAGTGACTTTTCACCTGAAACCGGATGGGTTCTGACCATTGGATGATAAAAACCTTCTAGCATTTGCTGGGTATTTAAATCCAGTTCAATATTGCCAATAGCCCCTACTTTACCTGACTCTTGAGATTGCTTTTCTGATTGCATATTGGCAAGGACGTTTTTACCACTCATCCATACTTTTAGCGGCGCTATCATTTCCTGCATCGCTGGACTCAAAGAGTTATAAGCCAACACAGCATTGGCGAACATCGTATCGCCACCGTATGGCGGTATATCTACCCCATAATTAATGGCAATAGAAGGCGGGCACTCTAAAAA
>NZ_JBPYDC010000107.1:0-1800 GCF_051847575.1 Psychrobacter sp. 1U2 | reverse complement strand
CTTTGTCTTTGTTGTCATCAGAACCCTCATCAGCCACATACTGCACTACCAGCTGCAAGTCTTTATATTCAGGGGCAATCCACAACACCGAGCTATCAGAGCGCGTGTAGTCAAGCATATTTAGTGCAGCAACTCCGCCATTGTCATTCAGGGTTCTTTTCCCTAGATTATCCCAGTAAGCTCTTGCAACCATCGGATCGTACACATACCCTAATACAGAGGTATTACGGCCAACGCGAAACTCGCCGTAGTCTTTATTTACTAGACCTAGATAAGTATCACGACTTGTAAAAGTATTACTGTCATCGCCATCGATATCAATGCCATACTCTAATCGATATATTACATCAGTATTTGCAGTAATCGCTTCAGAACCTCTGAGACCTAGTCGTGAAAAGTTTGAGTTAATTTGTACTGAGTCCACATCAGAGTCCTCAGGGGCATCATCTACACGATTAGTGTAATCCGCCTCGTCATTAATATAATCAGTGGTCAAGAATGCTTTGCCATAGATTTCTGGGGCTGCTTGCGCAACTGGTACAGATACAATAGCAATCGCTGATGTTAAAAGGAGTTTTTTCATCATAAATATTCACTCTAATACTTGGTCATTCATTAAGCAGGGTATTAAATGCACAAAGCCTAGAATGGCCTTGCATTTTTACGTTTTTTCTGTCTGTTCTAAAGCAAAATCAACACAACAAAAAAACCCACCCCGAAGGATGAGTTTTTTAGAAGCAAATTCTAGTTCATACTAGAATAAGTATTCTAGACCAGTACCAACTACGATTACTTCAGCATCGCCAGGTTGGCCATAAATTGGATCGTTATTATCATCATCACCTAAATAACGGTTGACGTTATCAGCTTTGTTCATACCAGCATAGGCATGTGCAATGATGTTATCTTTATACATGTACTTACCACCAACAACGATTTGGTCTGAATCAGCATTATCAAAACCGTTTAGGTTAGAGGTATTATTGTACTGAGCATAAACAGACGCTGGACGAGCAAAGTTAGTTAAACCCATTTCAGCACTGATTATAAAGCCTTTCTCGTCTTTATCGCGATTATCGTAATCACCTACTTGATATAGCGCACCTAGATTGACTGGATAAGCCATGTACTTGCCCAGATCTACAGTAGCGGTACCACGGATAATATCACCGTCGATGTTTTGATCTTTGTCATAAGCAATACCAGCGGTAAAGCCAGTACCTTGATCAAATAGCGCTGCTACACCAAAACCTTCGTTATCATTGCCATTTACATCGTCAGAGCTGTACATAGCAGACAGTTGTACTGGTAGACCGTCATACTTTGGTGCAGTCCAGATAACTGAGCTATTAATACGACCACTATCAGCCATGTTTAACGCTTCAACAACCTCACTTTCATTTTGGGTTTGACCTAGGTTATCCCAGTAACCTTGGTTCACTACAACGTTGTCAATACGCGCTAGGCTAGATTGGTTTTTACCAACACGGAACTCACCAAATTGCTTGTTTACCACACCAAGATAGGTATCACGGTTAGTGAAGGTAGCATTATCACCATCGATACTTGTGCCATACTCTAACCGATAGATCACATCAGTATTCGCAGTCATGGCTTCAGAACCTTTAAGGCCAATACGTGAAGCATGAGAGTTGATCTCTAACGTATTTTCATCGTAGTTATAAGCAGGAAATTCGCCTGGGATTGTGACTGCATCCGCATCAAAATCAGTATTTTCGTAGTCAGCGGCTAAAAAAGCTTTACCATATAGAGTTGGTGCGGCATTAGCTGCAGATACAG
>NZ_JBPYDC010000106.1:0-1814 GCF_051847575.1 Psychrobacter sp. 1U2 | reverse complement strand
CTGAATACCGTTGACGTCGGTGCACAGGTATCTGGTGAAGTAACACGCCTCTATGTAGAGGTGGGTGATGAAGTACAAGAAGGCGATCTCATTGCTCAGATCGATCAAGTCACGCAAAAAAACAACTTAAGTAATGAGCAAGCAAGCCTTGAGCAAAGTGAAGCGGCCATTCAAAGCGCACAAGCAGAATATTTAAGTCGACAAGCCAGCCTTAAAAGCGCCTATGCCGATCTTGCCAGCCGTCAATCTGAGCTCAAACAAGCACAATCTGATTTTGCTCGCTTACAAGATTTGGTTGCCATTGACGCAATATCACAGCAGGAGTATGACACCCAAGCGACGAGTGTTGAGACAGCAAAAGCTGCCGTTGCCAATGCGCGTGCAGCTATCGATACGGCTAAGGCTGCTATCGCCACCACAGAAGCAAATATCAATAGTCAGCAAGCAGCACTACGCAAATCCCAAACCAACGTCAGTACTGCTGAGGAAGACTTAAGCTATACCACTATTCGCGCGCCCATGTCAGGCACTGTAGTCTCTGTTACTACTGAACAAGGCACTACTGTCAATGCCAATCAAACAGCCCCGACCATCGTTACCTTAGCGGACTTATCGACCGTACGTATCAATGCGCAGATTTCTGAAGCTGATGTAATCAATGTTAAAGCTGGCATGCCAGTCTATTTCAACATCATTGGTAATCCTGATCAAAAGTTTGACTCTATACTTAAAGCCATTGAGCCTGCACCTGAGAACATTAGTGACACCAGCTCAACGGATTCTGCGATTTACTATGTGGGTTATATCGAAGTGCCTAATACAGATCGGCGCTTTCGTATTGACATGACAGCACAGGTTTATATCGTTATCGATCAAGCAACAGACGCCCTGCTAATCCCTGCCGCTGCTCTACAGCCAGTTGGTAAAACGGACAAAACAGCGACTACAAACGATGATCCAAATGTAAAAACGGGTAAGGTTCGCGTCCTCAAACCAGACGGTGAAGTAGCCGAGCAGATAGTAAAAACTGGGATTAACAATCGTGTTGATGTACAAATTTTGAGCGGCTTGAATAAAGGTGATGAAGTGATTTTAAGCGAAGAAGATTCAGCCAACGGTCAAAGCAGCAGAGGTGGTAGACCGTTCTAACCATCAAGGTTTATAAGATGAGCTTTAATCTTGATTGCTCGGTGTTTGGAATTTTTTACGTCAGCAATTTTTTAGTAGTGTGCATATAGGTAGCATCGCAAATGAGTCATAAAACCTCTGATCTTAAAACCGCAGCAGACGCTCCATTAATGCAGGTCAAAGGACTAATAAGAGAGTTCAAAGCTGGCGAGCAAACCATTCGTGTATTGCACGAAGTTGATTTAACGATTAATCAAGGTGAAATGGTCGCGATTATCGGTCAATCTGGCTCTGGTAAGTCTACTCTAATGAATATTTTAGGTTGCTTAGATCAAGCCACAGCTGGCGAATATAAGATATATGGACAATCTGTTAATAGCTTGGACGCTGATGAATTGGCTAAGCTACGCCGTGAGCATTTTGGTTTTATTTTTCAACGCTATCATTTGCTTGGCGATATTAGCGCACGAGACAATGTCTCTGTACCAGCGGTATACGCTGGCATGGATGGACAAGCGCGCAGTAAACGAGCCGAGAAGCTATTAGCGGATTTGGGCTTAGCAGATAAAGTGAATAACCGTCCCAACCAGCTATCTGGTGGGCAACAGCAACGTGTGTCTATTGCACGCGCTCTTATGAACGGCGGTGATATCATCTTAGCAGATGAGCCAACTGGCGCGCTAGAT
>NZ_JBPYDC010000105.1:0-1824 GCF_051847575.1 Psychrobacter sp. 1U2 | reverse complement strand
ACGAAAACTCACTTGGCATGGCAGACTCTGCCAAACAAGCTATCTTAGAATCTTTTGATATCGGGTTTCGTTATCCAGACGATCAGCGCGCAGCTCTTATTAATAAAATTGCTGAGGTCAACGGCGTAACAGAAAGCCAGGTCTCACTAGGCAACGGCTCCAGCGAAAATATCCGAGCCGTCGTGCAAATGCTACAAACCAAAGCTTTAAAAGCAGGCAAGCAATTTCAAGTCATCGTGCCTGATCCTACTTTTGCTTATGCAGAATTGTATGCACTCTCTATCGGCGAGTCTGTCGTAAAAGTACCACTAACGCCTAACAATTACGATTTAGATTTTGACAACCTGCAAAAAGCAGCTAATGAATTCGATGGCATCAGCTTGTTTTATCTTTGCAATCCTAATAATCCAACGGCAACTATCACTGTAACGGACAAGCTAAAAGCCTGGATAAAAGATGCCCCAGCGAATCACTATTTTTTACTGGATCAAGCTTATTCAGAGTACATTACCGACCCAAGTTTTGAGAGTGGGGTTGAGTGGGTAAAGCAAGAGCTATCAGCTAATCTGATCGTCGTTCGTACTTTCTCAAAACTATGTGCGCTGGCAGGTATGCGCATGGGCTATGCCATTGCCAATCCGCAAACGACCGCTGCTATCGAAGCTTTTATGTCCATAGATAACACCAATTTATCAGGTGCAGTGGCCGTCATTGCGACCCTAGATGACGAAGAGTTCTTGGCGCGCAGCTTACGCATTACTAATCAATCACGTGAAATGGTTGAGGCGACACTAGACGAATTGGGTCTGCGTCATTTGCCTTCACAAGCCAACTTTATTTTTCATGAAGTTAAAGGCAATGTAAAAGTCTACATGGACAGAATGCGAGAGCATGGCATTGTGGTCGGACGCGAGTTTCCACCAATTGAAGGTTTTAGCCGCCTAACACTTGGCACACCTGATGAGATGGCGGTGTTCATTGAGGTATTAAAGTCGTTTCGTGAGAAAGGTTGGATTTAGTTGACGATGTAAAAGAGATTAATTAGCACTAAAATTAATACTTAAAAAGGTGAGTTGCATGGTTTGCAGCTCGCCTTTTTTATGTAGTTGTTATTTGATAGATATACTGACTAAACTCATCTGACTTTTATAAGCTAACATTTGTAAACCTACTTTAATATCAAGGCTAACGACTGCCTTTCACCATTACCAACTGCAAACGCACAATTACATTTTTTGTCTTAAAAACAAAGTAGACATCTTATAATATAAAAAATAAGACAGGGTTTGGGTCATGATTGTATTTATGATTATGACCGTTTTACTGACAATAGACACAAAGGAGTATTTGACAGATGGATATTAAAGACATCTTCAAAAAAGAAGTAGAAAAACAGCTGCTCGATGTAGAAGATTACATCTTTACGCCTGAACGTATTGACATGGCTATTGATAATGGTGAGCTCAATTGCGTGTTGAACAGTGATGGCTCTGTAAATATGTTTTATACCAAAGAAGGCATTACAGATGTGCGGGCCGCAGCGCGAAAGCATCCCTTTACTGCGTTTGAAACTGAGCTGCATCATGGTATTTATGATGATGTGATTGAAGATTTAGTCGATGGCGTAAACGACATTATCAGCAGCCATTCTAAATATTTCCGTCCGTCTAGGGTCTTGCCTATGGGTGCTTCTTTAGGTAATGACGGGGTAATTACAGATGCTGATAAATACTAGACAGTAAAAGCTAAACAGAATAGACGTTAGAAGTATCAGATGCTAGAGAGGTTAAACGCTAGTAATTGCCAACACCCAATGTGCTTATT